>NZ_JAAKTL010000024.1:0-60689 GCF_049174415.1 Aeromonas sp. 601039 | reverse complement strand
TACAGAACCCCCGATGCGGTACATAGGGGGTTCTGAGTAGAGAAATGCTAGTTGAAAATGTGTAAACCTATTTCAGGGCTAGACATCTCGTTCTCGCTTGCATCCCTCACTCCCGCCTCCCTGCCCTTGCCTGCCCCGTCTCGAAAGCATAAAGTAGTTGCGCCTGTAAGGTGTTGGATAAGCACTAAAAAGCGCTTCTTGTCCGGTCTGTTGTCCATGACGCCACTGCCTCATGAGTGTCCATAAGCCTTCGCTATCCACTTTGCTGGCGGTTTTTTCGCAGCAATAAAAACAAGTGCATTGCCCGACATGGGCTAACACAACGAGGATAAACCGATGAAACTCAAAATGGCTCCTACCCTGATTGCACTGGCGCTCGCCGCCGCAGGAACCACGGCTCAGGCCGCCGATAACTGGTATACCGGTGTCGGTGCCGGTTGGGCTTATGCTCACAACCTGGATGACTTCGGGACAGACACTGACAAGGATGCCACCGCGCTCAATCTGTTCGGCGGCTACAACTTCAACGACTACTACTCGGCAGAACTGGGATACCTCTACGCAGGTAAAGCGGGCGTTGACGGTGCCGATTTCAAAACCCAGGGTGCAACCCTCTCCGGTATCGCCCGCCTGCCACTGGGTGACATCTTCTCGGTGTTTGCCGAAGGTGGTGCCTACTTCAACCACGTCAACGGCAATGGCAACAGCGACAACGGCACTGCGCCGCTGGCGGGTCTGGGGGTGACCGCCAAGCTCTCCGACCTGATCGATGTGCAAGCCCGCTACCGCTACATGTGGAGTCTGGGTGACGAGCAGAAGACCTGGGAGAGCGACATGAGCGTCGCAACCCTGGAGCTGGTGATGCACCCGAACCGCACCACTTACGTGGCCCCCGCTCCGGCACCAGCACCCGAGCCAACCCCAGAGCCTGTGGTGGTTGACAAGAACTTCGCCCTGAGCTCTGACGTGCTGTTTGCCTTTGGCAAATCCACCCTCAAGCCAGAAGGTGTCGCAGCGCTCAACACCCTGTATCAGCAGATCGTCGACGTACAGCCAAAAGATGGCAGTGCCGTGGTCGTCGGTTACACCGACCGTATCGGCACTGACGCCTACAACCAGAAACTCTCCGAAGCACGCGCCCGTACCGTAGCCGACTTCCTGGTTGGCAAGGGCCTGCCGGCTGGCAAAGTTGCCATCGAAGGCCGCGGTGAAGCCAATCCGGTCACAGGCACCCAGTGCAACAGCGTCAAGGGCAAGGCTCAGCTGATCTCCTGCCTGGCGCCGGATCGCCGCGTTGAAGTGCGCGTCACCGGTGTGCAACAAGTCACACAATAATCCTGATCACCTGGATAAGCAGGAGGCCGTATGGCCTCCTTTTTATTGTCTTCCATGCCGCCCACCTCAGGCTATCTTCCCTCTTCCCGCATGGTTTCAGTGACATAGGTTCACTTATGGCCGCAATCCACACCTCTTGAGTGGTTAAATACAACCTGTCACCTATACATAAGTGTGGGGTTTGACCAACAAGCAGCCCCACTAAACCACACATCGACGAGGATACGCGATGAACATAAGATTAAAACCTGTGTGGATTGCACTGGCATTGGCGAGCACAGGCGCACAAGCGGTACCGGTCCATGACTGGTATGCCGGGATAGGCGGTGGCTGGGCGATAGCCCACGATCTGAATGATTTCAGCCAGGATGTCAGCAAGGATGCGACTGCGCTCTCCCTGTTTGGCGGCTACAACTTCACGGAGAACCTGGGCGCCGAAATTGGTTACCTCTCCACAGGTGACTGGGATATCAGCGGCCATGACTTCAACAGCAAGGGAGCTACCCTGTCTGTGATTGGTCGTTTGCCGCTCAGCGAGATGTTCTCGGTGTTTGCCGAGGGTGGTGGCTATATCTATCACGTTGAATCGAGCAATGGCGGGGACGACAACCTGGCACCGCTGGCAGGCCTGGGAGTGACGGCCCGGCTCCATGACTGGGTCGATCTCCAGGCCAGGTATCGTTATCTGGTAAGGGTCGGCGATGATCCTGACAATGACAAGGCAAACAGCGGCACCCAGCGCTGGGTCAGCGACATCAGCACAGCAACCCTGGAAGTAGTGATCCATCCCAATCGCAGCCAGCCGACAGAGCCGGCTCCCACGCCCGCACCGGTCGTGATCCCCCCGCCACCGGCCGAACCGGAGATGGTAGATCAGACCTTCAACCTCAGTTCCGATGTGTTGTTCGCCTTTGGCAAAGCGGACCTCAAACCGGAGGGGATGAGCGCGCTGGACGCTCTCTACCAGCAGATCGTCGATGTACAACCCAAGGATGGCAGTGCCGTCGTGATGGGATATACCGACCGTATCGGCTCGGATGCCAGCAATCAGAGGTTGTCAGAAGCTCGGGCCCAAACCGTTGCCGACTTTCTGATCAACAAAGGGCTGCCTGCCGACAAGGTAAGCATTCAGGGCAATGGCGAGAGCAATCCGGTCACCGGCAACCAGTGTGACGACATCAAAGCCAGAACCGCCCTCATAGACTGCCTTGGGCCGGATCGCCGGGTCGAGGTGCGCGTCACCGGCGTACAGGGCGCCAGCGAGTAGTTGATTTTGAGGCGATAACCATGTCAGACGTGCAGTAAAAAGGGACGCTTTCGCATCCCTTTTGCTTTGCCGTGGCATTCCCTTCTCCCCAATCAGAAGGAGGTGCGGCGGTAGCGGCGATACTCCGGATGCCAGAAGTTGGCTTCGATGGCCTGATCGATCACCTCGTCCGGGGTCTGCACCGCCTTGCCCTGCAGCATGGCGGTCTTGGCTACCATCTTGGCGATGTAGCGGGAGACCTGATGGATATCCGCCAGATCCGGCAGCAAGGAGCCCTCCTCCCCTTTCACCAGCGGCGAACACTCCGCCAGCGCACGACTGGCCGACATCAGCATGGCGTCGGTCACCCGGGTGGCGCCGGAGGCGATAACACCAAGGCCGATCCCCGGGAAGATGAAGGAGTTGTTGCACTGGGCGATGACGTAGCGCTTGCCCTTGTGCTCCACCGGAGCAAACGGACTGCCGGTTGCCACCAGCGCCTGACCGTCGGTCCAGCGGATGAGATCTGCTGGCGTCGCCTCAACCCGGGAGGTGGGGTTGGAGAGCGGGAAGATGATGGGACGGGCACAGTGCTTGTGCATGGTCTTGACCACCTCTTCGGTGAACAGCCCAGGCTGGCCGGATACCCCGATCAGGATGTCCGGGCGGCCGTGCTCCATCACCTCCAGCAGGGAGATGTTGTCCCCCACTGGCCAGTCTTTGATCCGCTCCACCGGCTGGGAGAGACGGCGCTGGAAGTCGAGCTGGTTGGGGATCTTGTCGGTGATAAGACCAAAGCGGTCCACCATAAAGACCCGGCTGCGGGCCTGCGCATCGGTCAGCCCTTCGGCCTTCATCTGCGCCACGATCTGCTCGGCGATGCCGCAACCAGCGCTGCCCGCACCGAGGAAGGCAACCCGCTTCTCGGAGAGCTTGGCACCGGAGGCCTTGCAGGCGGCGATCAGGCTGCCCAGCGTCACAGCCGCGGTACCCTGAATATCGTCGTTGAAGCAGCAGAGCTCGTTCTTGTAGCGGTTGAGCAGCGGCATGGCGTTGTTCTGGGCGAAATCCTCGAACTGCAGCAGAATATCGGGCCAGCGGCGCTTGACCGCCTGAATGAAGGCATCGACAAACTCGGCGTACTCATCCCCCGAGATACGCGGATTGCGCCACCCCATATAGAAGGGGTCATTGAGCAGTTGCTGGTTGTTGGTGCCCACATCCAGCACCACCGGCAGGCAGTAGGCAGGCGAGATGCCGCCACAGGCGGTGTAAAGCGACAGCTTGCCGATGGGAATGCCCATGCCGCCGATACCCTGGTCACCCAGACCCAGGATCCGCTCGCCATCGGTCACCACGATCACCTTGACGTTCTGCTTGGTGGCGTTTTGCAGCATGTCATCGATCCTGTCCTTGTCCGGATAGGAGATAAACAGGCCACGGGCGCGGCGATAGATGTTGGAAAACTCTTCGCACGCCTTGCCCACCGTCGGGGTGTAGATGATTGGCAGCATCTCGGTCAGGTGGTTGTGCAGCAGACGGTAGAAGAGCGTCTCGTTGGTATCCTGGATGTTGCGCAGGTAGATGTGCTTGTCCATGTCGTTGCCAAACGCCATGAACTGGCGATAGGCGCGCTCGGCCTGCTCTTCGATGGTCTCGATATTCTGGGGTAACAGACCTTCGAGGTTGAAGTTGCTGCGCTCTTCACTGGTGAAGGCGCTGCCCTTGTTGAGCAAAGGGGTCTCCAGCAGGGCGGGACCAGCGTAGGGAATGTAGAGAGGACGTTTCTGGTTATTATATTCAAACATGGATCTTGGTACCTAAACGGTTAGCTAGACGCAGGGACCCGCCGATCCTAGGGGCTTGTCTCATTAATTTCAAAGAGTTTGCACATCCGTTGCAAAAGGTTTGCGACCCAGTCGACGAAAGGCGCCGGGGGTCTGACCAGTCAGACGACGAAAGCGGTTGGCAAAGTTGGCCCCATCGCTGTAACCGACCCGAGCCGCCAGCTCGCCAAGTGGCCAGTTGGTATAGAGCAGCAGCTGGCGCGCCTTGTTCATTCTGAGCTCGGTCACCCTCGCCATCGGCCCCATACCGAACGCTTGCTGACAGAGGCGATGCAGATGAGGCACGGAGCAAGCCATCTGTTCGGCCAGCAGGGCGACACTCCAGGGCTCGTCCAGGCGCGCCTCCACCCGGCGAAACAGCGCCTGCAATCTGAGTTCAGGGGTGCCGCGCACCTCCCCTTGCAGGGTACGCTCCAGCAGCGCCAGCAACAGGCTAAGCAGTTGGGGTTGCAGCGAAGAGCGAACCCCCTCCCCCTGCATCAGGCTGAGCAGATGATAGAGCTGATCGCCGCCATCCCCTTGCCAGATACGGTGACCAAGGCGGTGCAGGTGCTGCCAGCGCGGCACGTCATCGAGCAGAATCCAGCTGATCTGCCAGCTTTCGCCAATCAGCTTGAGACCACCGGGCACGGCGGCGGGCAGGAAAATCAGCGACCCGGCCGGAATGGCTTGCTCCCCCTCGTCGGTGAGCAGCGCGCCCCCCTCATCGTGACTCACCATCAGGATGTGAAACTCGGGGCGATTGCGACGGATCAGGTAGTGATCCCGCACCCGAGAGAGGCCGGTCAGGAAGATCCCCGCCTCGCCGAGCAGGGGCAGCCCTTCACGTCCCAGCATCTGCTCTTCACAGGCTGGCGCTATCTCCAGACACTCGCTGGCAAATGGCATAACACCTCAACAGGATAGTTTTACACAAGAAAACCGAGAGCTACTCACAGTGAGAAGAGCCTCGTCAGCCCCTATCATACCCCTGACAAACCTTGCTTTTCTCATACCCGGTTAACAACTATGAATTATTGGCAAGCGATTTTAAAACAAACCACCGATCGCGAGTTCATGACCCGATTGTGGCGGCTGGCCCTGCCTGTCTCGCTGCAATCCATGATGTTCTCCCTGCTCGGCCTCATCGATATCATGATGGTGAGCCAGCTTGGCACCACGGCTGTGGCGGCGGTCGGCTTGGGTAACCGGGTCTTCTTCTTCAATCTGCTGGTGATAGCGGGCCTCGCGGGCGGGGTCTCGGTATTGGCAGCACAATACTTCGGGCGCGGTGAGATGGCCGGGGTGCGCCGCTCCCTGGCGCTGGCCATAGTGGGCGCCCTGCTGGTCACCCTGCCCTTTGCCTTCATCTATGTGTTATCACCGGGCAGCGTACTGGGTTTTGCCAGTCAGGATCCGGCACTGCGCGAGCTGGCGGATCAATTTTTGATGATCACCGGCGCCACCATCCTCTGTACCGCTATCGTGGTGCCGCTGGAGTCAGCCCTGCGCTCGGTCGGCAATGCCGCCGCGCCAACCCGCATCGGCATTATCGCCATCATCGCCAACGTCATCCTCAACTACGCCCTCATCTTCGGTCACTTCGGCTTCGAGGCGATGGGGGTGGCCGGTTCGGCCTGGGGCACCACCATTTCCCGGCTGCTGCAGACAGCCCTGCTGCTGCTCTACGTAAAGCGTTATGAGGCGCGCCTGATCCCGCGCGCACCAGACTGGCTGGCCGCCTTCAAGCGCAAGGAGGTGGTGCGCTTTACCCTAATCGCCCTGCCGCTGCTGTTCCATGACGGCCTCTGGGCCTTCGGCATGCTGATTTACGGCTTTCTCTACGCCCATCTTGGCACCGACTCGCTGGCCATCATGACCACACTCGGCACCCTGGAGAGCATCCTTATCTCCCTCTTCTTCGGACTGGCGGTGGCCTGCTCCACCCTGCTCGGCCACCGGCTCGGGGCCGAGGAGTACGAGGTCGCCTGGCAGCACTCCCAGCTGTTCCTGCTGCTGGCACCGATTGGCGCGCTACTGGTGGGGATCATCGTCTGGCTGCTGCAAGCCAACCTGCTGCAGTGGGTCGGCAACCTGCCCCCCGAGCTGATGACGGAGGCGGGACAGGTGCTCGGCATCATGTGCCTCGGGATGCTGCTCAAGGTGTTCAACATGGTGGGGATCATCGGAGTGCTGCGCTCTGGCGGTGATGTGAACTACAGCATCTTCATCGACATCGTCGGCATGTGGTGCATCGGCATCCCGCTCGCCTGGGTGGCGGTCACGCTGCTCGGCTGGCCCCTCTCCTGGGTGGTGGCGGTGGTCTTGCTGGAGGAGCTCAGCAAGGTGTTGCTGGTGCAGCGCCGTATTCGCCAGCGCTGCTGGTTGAAGAATCTGGTGATCGGATAAACAACCACAAATCGGGGTCATATCAATGACAGAAAAACCCTGTTTGCAGTATGCTGGGCGCCTCTTCAATCAGAGGCAGGGATCCACGGTTTCCCTGTCCAGTAGTCGTTTAAGGAGACGAGCATGCAACCACAGAAAGAGCTGATCACCGAGACGGCCCTGCTTGAGATGGCCAACAAGATCATCAAAGAGCATGAAGACTTCATCCACGGTATGCGCGCCGATTCGGTGGAGCAGAAGGGGGATATTCTGGTGTTCAAGGGGGAGTATTTCCTGGCCGAAGATGGCACCCCGACCGGCAAGACCATGGCGGTCTTCAACATGTTCAAGCTGCTGGCTCAGCAGCTCTCCGGCAAGTACAAGCTGGCCTGATCTCGCCAGCTCATTGCCAACAGGATGCCGCCCTCAGGCGGCATCTGTTTTTGCGCGGTTCTGCCCCTCGACCACCACGCAGTTGCGTCCCGCCATCTTGGCCTGATAGAGACACTCGTCGGCACGGTTGATCAGAATATCGATGGTGTCATCGGAACGAGCCATGGCAATCCCTATACTCACCGTCACCTCCAGCAATTCGTCCGAGGTGGGGCTCTTCACCAGCCGCGCCTCGACGGCAATGCGCAGCCGCTCAGCCATTTTGCTCGCCAGCGCCGGATCGGCGCAGTTGTGCATCAGGATGGCAAACTCTTCGCCGCCATAACGCCCCAGCACCATGTCAGGCTCCAGCTGCTCCCCCAGGGTGGTAGCCACCTCCTTGAGCACCGCATCCCCCGCCAGATGGCCGTAGATATCGTTGATCCGCTTGAAGCGATCGAGATCCAGCAGCATCACCGCAAAGGGCTTCTTCTTGAGTTGCAGCCGGATTCTGGCCTGCTCCAGCTGCTTCATCAGCAGGCGGCGGTTCATCATGCCGGTCAGCTCATCGGTGGTCGATTCCCGATATAGCCGCAGCAGCATGTTGAGCTGGCCGCACTGCACCCAACAGCTGGCCATGGTAAACATGCCGAGCACCCACACCTGATTCAGGGTGGCCTGACTCCAGATGCTCTGGCCCACCAGCAGCCAGTGGCCCAGCAGCATGGTCACCAGCACCACGCCTGCCAGTTGCAAGCCGAGGGAGAGGGGAATGGGGAAGATGGCAAACAGGGTGATCAGCAGATAGGGAAAGGCAGCATAGCCCGCCTGCAACTCCTGTCCGGCGCCAAAGCTGTTCAGGCAAAAGAGGGAGAAGAGCATCATCACGGCCATCAGGTAGCCAAGGGCCAGCTTCATCCGTTCCCGCTTGAAGTGGATGAGATACGAGAGCGGAATAAGTGGCGAGAGCGCTAGGGTGCAGAAGATCCTGGCCTGGAACAGCTGCTCGAAATGAACGGCGGGCAAGGTCAACCAATCCACCACGGCCCAGGCGGGCAATCCAAGCATCAGCAAGCAGGTCAGCAGGCGCAAACGCACCGTCATAAAGCCCATGCGAGTACGAGTAAAGTCTTCGGAGTGAACCCTCGCACTCCAGAACTCTGACAACTTGAGCATCCAGAGTCTCCACGATGAATACTGAGGGCTCATTCTACACCTACAAAGTGGTAAAATTGTCATTAGCGGGGAGAATAAAAAGGAGAGGTCGGTCACACAAACCGACAGATGATAATCGCAGCGCGCAAACGTTTCAACCCATCAAAAAATAAACCTTTTTTTGCATAATTAGCGCTGGTCAGCCTCATTTCAATCACTACAATAGCGCCCAATTTTCTCCCCCTCCCCACACAATTCGAGGTACTTATGGAACAGGCTGCTGTCACACGCGCCAATCGAGAGGCACATCCACCCAGGCGAGCCCATAGCGAACTGGTCTATGGCATAGAGGATGTCCCGCCTCTGCCCCAGACGCTGTTCGCCGCCCTGCAGCATATGCTCGCCATGTTTGTCGCCATCATTACCCCGCCCCTGATTATCGCCAATGCCCTCGGCCTCCCTGCCGCCGACACCCGTTATATCGTCTCCATGTCGCTGGTCATGTCCGGCATCGCCTCCTTCATTCAAACCCGCCGCTTCGGCCCCATCGGTTCCGGCCTACTCTCGGTACAGGGCACCAGCTTCAACTTCCTCGGCCCCATCATTGCCTCCGGTCTCGCCCTCAAGCAGGCCGCCATGCCCACCGAGGATCTGTTGGGCACATTGTTTGGCACCATGATGGTTGCCGCACTCACTATCGTGGTGATGAGCCGCTTCCTCCATCTGGTGAAACGGATCATCACCCCGCTGGTCACCGGCATAGTGGTGCTGCTGATCGGTCTGACCCTGATCAAAGTGGGCCTGATCAGCATGGGCGGCGGCTATGCAGCCCTCTCTGATGGCAGCTTCGCCAGTCACACCAACCTCTTCCTCTCCCTGCTGGTGCTCGGCCTTATCGTGTTGCTGCAACGCAGTCGCAACCCCTGGTTGCGCCTCTCCGCCATCATGATCGCCATGCTGGCGGGCTATGCCGTGGCCCTGCTGTTGGGCAAAGTGAGCGCCCCCACCTTCGACGGCCCACTGGTGATGGTGCCCATTCCGCTCCACTACGGTCTCGGCTTTGACTGGCAGCTGTTCGTGCCGCTCGCCATCATCTTCGTGGTGACGGCGCTCGAAGCGATCGGCGACATGACCGCCACCTCGGATATCTCCGGCGAGCCACTGGAAGGGCCTGTCTATATGGAGCGGATCAAAGGCGGCGTGCTGGCCGATGGCGCCAACTCCATGCTGGCAGCGGTTTTCTCCACCTTCCCCATGTCCACCTTCGCCCAGAATAACGGCGTTATTCAGCTGACCGGCGTCGCCAGCCGCCACGTCGGGCTCTTTATCGCCGCCATGCTGGCGCTGCTCGGCCTGTTCCCGGCGGTCGCCAGTCTGGTGCAGCAGATCCCCGAGCCCGTGCTGGGGGGCGCCACTATCGTGATGTTCGGCACCATCGCCGCCGCTGGCGTGCGCATCATTGCCCGCGAGGAGCTGGATCGCCGCGCCCTGATGATCCTGGCAGTGTCGCTGGCCATGGGGCTGGGAGTCGCGCAGGTGCCGGAAGTGCTGCAACACCTGCCGGAGCTGGCCAAGAGCGTGCTCTCCTACGGCGTCGCCACCGGTGGCATTACCGCCATCGTGCTCAACCTGCTGCTGCCCAAGCGCGAAGCGCGTCACTCCTGAGACACCGCCTACCGATAGCCAACAGCCCCGCACTGCGGGGCTTTACCTTGCCAGTCGCCACGGGTAGTGTGCTGGGCAGCCTTTTTTGAGGATGCCGCCATGCCCTATCGCCTGCTCTCCCCCCTATCCAATACCGCTTCACCCGTACAGATACTGGCGCAAGAGCAGCGCTGGTTGCGCGACTGTGCCCATGACGGCCAGCCCCGCGCTCACCTCTGGCAGGCGCCCCAATGCCTGATTGTCACTCGCAAGGATACCCGCCTCCCCCGTTACGAAGCCGCCTGCCAGCAACTTGCAGATGAAGGCTGGCCGGTACATGTGCGCGACAGCGGCGGTACCGCCGTGCCCCACGGGGCGGGGATCCTCAACCTATCCCTGCTGCTGCCCCGCACGACCACAGACCTCGCCCACTACTACCGGCTGCTGGGGACGCCGCTACTGACCCTGCTGGCAGAGTACGGCCTTGAGGGAAGCTATGACTTCGTGCCCGGCTCCTTTTGCGATGGTCAGTACAATCTGGTGATCGGGGGACGCAAGATCACCGGCACTGCCCAGCGCTGGCTGGCGCCGGGGCAGGATCACCAGGGCGCCGTGCTGGCGCAAGCCATGCTGCTGGTGGCGGGTGATGTGGATGAGGGAACCAGGATGGCGAGCCGCTTCTACGAGCTGGCGGGCGGCGAGCTGCGTTTTATGGCGGGAACCTCCACCACGCTAGCAAGCTGCATCGATTGGCACGGTAGCGATCAGGCACTGGTAGAGAAAGTGCGAGCACGTCTGGATAGCCTGCTGAGCGAGGGGCTATCCCCCTCATCCTGACCTTATCCCGAAGGGAGAGGGATAGTCCCCATCCTTAGACACAACGCACAAAAAAGCCACGACCGGAGTCGTGGCTTGTTCTTTTCAATGGGAACGTGAAACGGGCTGAGGCATTCAGGCCGTCTGCGGCTCCGGCTCGGCTTCGCTATCCAGATCCCGGCTAAAGTAGGCGCGGGTCTCGGCGATCACCACATGGCGCAGACCAATCAGGCCGATGAGGTTGGGCACCGCCATCAGGCCGTTAACGATATCGGCCAGCAGCCAAATCATATCCAGATGGAGGAAAGCACCGCTCGCCACCAGCGCCAGATAGACCAGACGATAGGGCTTGATTGCCTTCACCCCGAACAGGTACTCGGTGCAGCGCTCGCCGTAGTAGTTCCAGCCAAGGATGGTGGTAAAGGCGAAGAACAGCAGGCCAATGCTCACCAGATACTGGCCAACATGGGCATCAAGCCCCTGGGCAAAGGCCAGACTGGTCATGGCAGCGCCGCTTGCATCGCCACTCCACACGCCGGTGACCACCAGGGTCAGGCCGGTCATGGTGCAGATGATGATGGTGTCGATGAAGGTACCTGTCATGGAGACCAGCCCCTGCTCCACGCAAGAGTCAGTCTTGGCCGCCGCCGCCGCGATGGGTGCAGAGCCCAGACCTGACTCGTTGGAGAAGACCCCGCGCGCCACCCCGGACTGGATTGCCAGCATGATGCTGGCACCGACGAAGCCGCCGGTCGCCGCATGGCCGGTGAAGGCACTCTCGATAACCAGCATGACGGCATCGGGCAGGGCGCTGGCGTTGTTCACCAGCACGCCCAGACAGGCGACGATGTAGAAGATAGCCATGAAGGGCACCACCTTGCTCGACACGCTGGAGATGGACTTGATCCCCCCCAGGGTCACCAGCGCCACGATCAGGGTCAGCACCACGGCGGTCGCTTCACGGGGCACCGAGAAGGAGAGGCTCATGGCATCGGAGATAGCATTGACCTGCGGGAAGGTACCGATCCCGAAGAAAGCCACGCCGATGCCGAACAGGGCAAACAGCTTGGCGAGCGACTTGGAACCGAGTCCCTTCTCCAGATAATACATGGGACCACCCGCCATCTGGCCGTTGGCATCCTGCTCACGATATTTCACCGCCAGCAGACACTCGGCGTACTTGGTGGCCATGCCGAACAGCGCCGCCATCCACATCCAGAACAGGGCACCCGGGCCCCCCAGCTTGATGGCGGTAGCCACCCCGACGATGTTGCCGGTACCGATGGTGGCAGAGAGAGCGGTACAGAGAGCACCGAAGCTGGAGACATCCCCCTGCTTGCCCTGCCCCTGATCGCGACCAAAGACCAGCCGCAGAGCGAGCGGCAAGCGCACGACCTGAAGCAGACCCAGACGCAGGGTGAGATAGATACCGGTCCCGACCAGCAGGATCAGCAGGGGCGGCCCCCAGATAAAGCTATCGATGGCGGTTAACGCCGATTGAATTGATGACATGCATCCTCCTTAAGAAACAGAAATTAAGGAGGAGAAGGATGATCTTCCCATAGGTGTCGCGATCGGCCAGAGGCAATCGGATGCGGGCCAAGCCCAGGTACAACCATCCCATCCCCTCTGTCCTTTTGCCTGAGAGTTTCCGGCGCCAGCCTGCCCTTGCGGGTAGTCATGGTGCCTTGCTCCTTCGGCGCCCGATTTAACGGGTCTCTCCAGAGTATCGTCCAGTAGCAGTCCACACCGGTTGCCCGGTACCTGAAAGATTCACTTCTTCGGTGGATGGTTGCCCATCGCTCTCCTGCTACCTTCATCCGAACTAGTTTGGATTAGGAAGTCGGCATGTTAATCCAAAAAATGTGAGCTGTCTCGCACTTGGCCGCCCCCATTTTATATTTTTTTAGTGACCGCCAGAACCGCGGCAAGAATGTTAAATGTTAGTTAACTATCAACAAGTTAGGCTCTCACGGATCAAATGTGGCCCAAACGGGAAAAATGGCGGATAGAGAACAGTGATCCCTCTCGTTTCGCCAAGAAAATCTTGCCGACATATCCAATCAAAATGCTTGCACACAGAATCAATAAGCCGATAATCCGCTGCATAACCAAGCACTTTGCCATCAATTTATGCACTGTGTTCGGTTGGTCCCACCGGACCGCTCGCCTGACCCGGCCGTCGCCGGTTCAATCGCATATGGCTTGGGCATATCACGCCCCCTAAGGACTATCAAAAGAGAATGAACGACGCCCTGGTTGCAAAAGATGTGGTCGCACAAGATTACCGTCAGCTGGTTGAACAATTCGGCTCCCCCCTGCTGCTGCTCGACAAGGCAGCCGTCCGCAAACAGTATCGGGCCCTGGCCGCTGCCCTGCCCGATGTACGATTGCACTATGCACTCAAACCCCTGCCCCATGAGGCGGTGGTCTCTGTCTTGAAGGAAGAGGGGGCCTGTTTCGATCTGGCCACCAATGGCGAAGTGGATCTGGTGCGCAGTCAGGGGGTTCGCCCGGGACGCTGCATTCATACCCATCCCATCAAGCGCGACAGCGATATCCGTTATGCGCTCGAGTTCGGCTGCACCGTGTTTGTCTACGACAACCCGCTGGAGCTGGAGAAGTTCATTCCCTACAAGGACGAAGTGAAACTGCTGCTGCGGGTCAGCTTCCCGAACCCCGAGACCAAGGTCGATCTCTCCAAGAAGTTCGGCTGCACTCCGGAGCAGGCGCTGCCGCTGCTGCAACTGGCCCACGCCAAGGGGATCAAGGTGATGGGGCTGTCGTTCCACGTCGGCTCGCAAGTGCCTCATGCCCGTCGCCATGTGCAGGCCATCGACGCCTGCCGCGAGATCATGGAGCAGGCCTGGGCGCTCGGGCTCAAGCCCTGGGTGCTGGATATCGGCGGCGGTTTCCCGGTGGATTATGAGGGGGGCGAGTTCGATATCGACGGCTTCTGCGCGCCGATCCGCGAAGCACTGGCCAAGTTGCCCGCTACCGTGCAGAAGATTGCCGAACCGGGCCGCTTTATCAGCGCACCGGCCATGACTTCGGTTTCAAGCGTGATGGGCAAGGCCCATCGCGGCGACAAGATCTGGTACTACCTGGATGACGGTCTCTACGGCAGCTACAACGGCCAGCTCTATGACCACGTCACCTATCCGGTGAGCACGCCTTATGCCAGTGGCGAGCAACACAACTCGGTGCTCTCCGGCCCCACCTGCGACAGCGTGGATGTGATCCGCGATGGCATCATGCTGCCGGACCTGGCTATCGGCGAGTTGGTGGTTGGCAAGGTGATGGGCGCCTACACCTGGGCCTCCGCCTCCACCTTCAACTTCTTCCCCAAGGCCAGCATCCTGATTCTGGACAGCAGTCAGAAGGGGCAGAAACTGGTGGCCGTCGCTTAAGACCGACACCTGAATGCAAAGAGGGGAAGCCAGGCTTCCCCTCTTTCGTTTTATCTTGCCAGATCTGGCTAGACGAACTGACTGGTCAGCAGCCAGCCGGTGTAGGCGACGAAGCAGGTGAGCAGCACGCCCCCCTCCAACCGGTTGATACGGCCCTGCCCCTTGCGGCCCAGACACATCACCAGCAGCAGCAGGGTCAACCCCATCATGATGCTCCAGTCGCGGGAGAGCACTTCCGGCGCCACATCCAACGGATGAATACCCGCCGCGATCCCCACCACCGCCAGGGTGTTGAACAGGTTGGAGCCCAGCACGTTGCCAAGGGCCAGATCATGCTCGTTCTTGCGAATGGCGATGAGAGACGAAGCCAGCTCCGGCAGCGAAGTACCGATAGCGACGATGGTGAGACCAATCACCAAATCGCTGATACCAAGCGCCTGAGCGATGGTCACCGCCCCCCAGACCAACAGGCGGGAAGCGCCGATCAGCAGCACCAGCCCGACCACCAACCAGAAAACGGCGCTCTTGAGGGACATCCCCTCGCTCTCGATATCCTCGGCGGTCTCGGTATCCAGCGCATCTCCCTTGCCATTCATGCCAGCCCAGATGGACCAGCCCATCAGGGCAACGAAGACGGCCCCCAGAATGACCGCATCCATCCGGCCCAGATGACCATCAATCAGCAGGGCACCTGAGAGCAGGGTAATACCGAGCAGGATCGGGATCTCCTTGCGCACTACCTGAGAGGCCACCGCGATAGGGCTGATCAGTGCCGTCAGACCCAGGATCAGCGCGATATTGGTGATGTTGGAGCCATAGGCATTACCAAGCGCCAACCCGGGATTGCCCTGGGACGCCGCCAGCGCCGAGACCACCATCTCCGGGGCCGAGGTACCAAAACCGATGATCACCATGCCGATCAGCAGCGGCGGCATCCCCGCATAACGGGCGGTCGCCGCAGCACCATCCACAAACTTGTCAGCACTCCAGACCAGCAGCGCCAGTCCGGCAATCAGGGCAACAACAGCCAGGGTCATAACATCTCCATCCCATCGCCAGTAAGCAACAGAGTCAGGACAAGCTCCTGACCCGATTCAAAAGTGGCGCCAGTGTAACGAGCCAGCCTCCCATTTCAAGGGGAAATCAAACTGCGATTAACATTTCACAGCACAGCCAGCAGACTCGCGGCATCGGAGACCTCAAACTTGCCAGGCGCCTCCACAAACAGCTGCTCGACCACGCCATCGTTGGCGATCAACGCAAAGCGCTGGGCGCGGATACCTCCAAAGGCGCCGGTATCCTTGGCCAGACCCAGCGCCCGGGTCCAGCTGCCGTCGCCATCCGCCAGCATGGTGATCGCCTCGGCATTCTGGGCCGTCTGCCAGGCCCGCATCACGAAAGCATCGTTGACCGACAGACAGCAGATGGCATCCACCCCTTTGGCCATAAACTGATCGGCCAGCACCACATAACCGGGCAGGTGGGCATTGGAGCAGGTGGGAGTAAAAGCACCGGGTACCGCAAACAGCACTACTTTTTTACCGGCGAACAGCGTCTGGCTATCCCGCAGCTGCTTGCCCTCGGCGGTGATAAAGGTAAATTCGCCCGAAGGCAGGGTCTGACCCATCGCAATCATTGTGCTCGTCCTTAAGTGGAGGGAGGAGGCCCCAGTCTACCCCACTGCCGAGCTGTGACACAGACCTCCCTTTGCCTGGATCATTTGAACTAACCTTGAGCAGGATCAGCCGACCAAGGAGGCCTCATGCAGCACTATTACGATGGACTGGAAATTCGCCCCCCCGCCTTGCGCGAACAACAGCAGCTGGAGCAGCTCAATCATCAGCTTACCCATGTCAGTCAATATTGCGCCGGTTACTCCAGCGTCTATCGCCAGTGCCGCCTCGAGGATCTGGCAGAGCTGGCCACCCTGCCACTGCTCGACAGCAAAGAGCTGTTTGCCGCCCAGCAGGCTCACCCTCCGTTCGCCGGACTCACCGGCCGCCCCGCCAGTCAGGCGCTGCGGGTCTTCTCCTGTCCGGGCCAGCTGGCCATCCCCGAGTATGCGGGAGCAGACTGGTGGGGGGCCGCTCGAGCACTGTTTGCCGCCGGCTTCAAGCCAGGTGAGGTAATACTCAATGGCCACGACTATCATGCCGGCCCCACCGCCTTTATCTTCGATAACGGAGCCCGCCAGCTCGGGGCTCCCGTGGCACCCTGCGGCCCCCACGATACCCAGCGCCAACTGGAGGCGCTGCTGCGCTATCAACCCACCGGCTACGTCGGCCCGCTGGTGACCCTGCTCGATCTGCTGGAAGCGGCCGAAGCGGCGGAGATCCCGAGCGACTCGCTGCGCCGCGCCCTGCTGTGTGAAGCCACTCACCCGGAAACCGCGCCGCTGCGCGCCATTCACGGCATTGCGGCCCTCAACTGTCTGGTGTGGCAAGATGTGGGGGTGGTGGCTTACGAGAGCCGACCAGGAGAGGGATTTATTGTGAGCGAGAGTTGCATCATCGAGATCATCGATCCCGCCAGCGGCGAGCCGGTGAGCGGCGACGAGACCGGCCAGCTGGTGCTGACCAGGCTTGACCTGGAGTATCCATTGCTGCGCCTCGTCACCGACTGGCAGGGGCACTGGCTCACGACGCCAAGCCCGTGCGGTCGCTCCAACCGGCGCCTAAAACTGGTGTAGCAGGCCAAGTAAATTCACAAATGCAGACGGGCAGCCATCAGGCTGCCCGTCTTCTCTCTGGCGAAGAAAATGTGCGGCGCTTGTCAGCGTCTCGCCTGCCAGGTGGCGATGGCGAGCAGGGAGTCGGGGGTAAATTCGCTGGCACGCTCGGCAATCTCGGCCAGGCTCATCCAGTGCACCGCGCTCACCTCTTCGGCCTGCAACTGCAGCGGCCCCTGATAACGGCAGCTGAAGAGACCGCCCCAGACCCGGTAGCCCTCCCCTTCGGCATAGAAGCTGCCAAAGCCCTGCAGTGGAACATCCATAATCCCCAGCTCTTCGGCCAACTCGCGCCGAGCGGAGCGCTCCATCTCCTCACCGGTGGTGACCACGCCACCAGCGCAGGCATCCAGCATGCCGGGGCAGAAATCCTTGCTGAGGGTGCGTCGCTGCACCAGGATCCGATCCGCGTCGTCGAGCACCAGAATATAGCTGGCGCGATGGCAGAGATTCTCCCGCCGCACCTTGGCTCGCTCGGCCACGCCAATCACCCGGTTATTCCCGTCCACCACATCAACCCATTCCACGCACAGGCCCTTTCGTTTGTTCCATTCAAGCCCGCAGTATATCGGTGCGGTGGTTTGCCATGGCACAACTTTTTCGATGATGACGTCAATTTGCCGAACTCACTGGCAAAATAAGGATTCATGCAAATCTTTATAAACCGTCATATCAATGTCATTGACCGACACCATAGTGTGCCCTGTCCAGGCAATCAGGGAACCGTGTGATGAAGGTATTCAAGCAGTTATCCCCACGGCAGATCGCTCGCTACATCAAGAGCTTTCATCGAGGCTATTTTGCCATCGAGTCGCTGGGGACATTTGAATTCAACGCGGGCAGGATCAGCCTCCATGGCCTGACCTGCCGCCAGCGGCTAAGACTGGCTCGCCAGATCAATCTGGCGGTCAGACAACTTGGTCACAACGACCCCTTGCCGGACATGTGAGTCAAAGGGTCTTGCCCTGCTGTCTGTTGTGCATCCATGCCTTTCGCCCGCCGGCTACTCGCCGCGCGGGCCATTTTCGATGTCGATTACCTTGCCGTTGCGCACGGTGACAAAACGCATGAATTCGTTCTTGCCGAAGTTATAGGTCCAGCGTTCACCATATTTGACCTCGACCACGTTGCCGTACTGATTCTCCTCGTTACGGGTAATATCTTCCCGCAACATCGGCTCGCCGCACTTGAGCAGCATCTCGGCGGTGCTGTCCCCTTCGGTTATGAGCGCATTCTTGCAGCGCATTGCGTCGGCGCTGGCCGGAATGCTCAGCAGCAACAGAGCAAGCCCCGCTACATTCTTCATCTTATTGCTCATCGGGTTCTCCTTATCCTCTCTAATGAGTCGCAGTATGCCTGTTTCCGTTTCTGAAAAAACCAGTCAATGGCGCAAAAACGCCGTCCTTTTCTGCTCTCCAGCCCGCTGCCCGCGACAAATGCTGTCTATCACATAACCCAAAAACAAACGGCGACCCGAGGGTCGCCGTTTGCATCAAGCCAGCAGGATCACAGGATGTCCAGCAGCTCGACTTCAAATACCAGTGCAGAGTAAGGCGGGATGGAGCCCGCGCCACGGGCACCGTAGGCCAGATCGTGGGGGATGTAGAGCTTCCACTTGGAACCAACCGGCATCAGCTGCAGCGCTTCAACCCAGCCAGCGATCACGCCGGTCACCGGGAATTCAGCCGGCTGGCCGCGAGCGACGGAGCTGTCGAATACGCCACCGTGGGTGAAGGTACCGTGGTAGTGCACACGCACGGACTGACCGGCTACCGGAACGGCACCGTTGCCTTCTACCAGCACTTCGTACTGCAGACCGGAGTCGGTCACCTTCACTTCAGCGCGCTTGGCGTTATCAGCCAGGAAGGCTTCGCCGTCAGCAGCGGCGGCCTTGGCGGCGGCTTCCTGCTCTTCTTGCATACGCGCAGTGATCACCTGGAAGGCATCATTGATATCGTCACGGCTGACCGCGAACTCCAGACCATTCAGGGCATCTGCCAGACCTTGTTGCAGGGCCGGGATATCCAGACCGGCAAAGGCTTGCTGCGCCAGCTGATCACCCATGTTGCGGCCGATGCCATAGCTGGCCTTCTGTTCGATAGAGTCGTATTGGGACATTGAGATGTTGCTCCAGATCCATGTAGTAAAGAGGCGGGATAATATCAGACTTTTGGCCGGGGTGCTGCCGGGGGCGCCCCTGATTTCCCCGTCAGTGGGAGGAACTTCACACAAGATGCGGATGAACGCCGCCCAACGGCGGCGATCTGCTTAACCGCGATCCAGCAATGCTCTGACCGCAGCGACCTTGGCACCATCGGTGATATTGACCCGACCATCATCCGAAGTGCCCATATTCACTCCGTGCGGCACCATGCCACCGCGCCAGCCCATGCCGGACATATGCACTTCACTCACCCCGGTGAACTCGATGATGGTACGCACATTGTCGGCATTGACCCCGGCGCCCGGCATCAGGCTGGCACGTCCCGCCAGCGCCTGCTGCATCTCCTGCAGGGTCTCGAGCCCAGCCAGCGCGGTTGCGGCGTGGCCCGAGCTCAGAATACGCTCGCAACCGGCCGCGACTATGGTCTCCAGATCCAGACGCCAGTCGGAGGAGAGGTCGATGGCGCGATGGAAGGTGACCCCCAACGGGCCGGCAGCATCCACCAGCTGTTTGAGCTTGGCGGCTGGCACCCGCCCCTCCTCATCCAGCAGACCGACCACCACCCCTTGCAGCCCCGCAGCGCGTGCCGCCGCAATATCCAGCAGCATCATCTCGAACTCGCCGTCGTTGAAGCAAAAATCCCCGGCGCGCGGGCGGATCATGGCGTACACCGGCACGGTGGCGTGGCGGGCAGCCAGTTGCATAAAGCCGTAGGAGGGGGTCAGACCGCCCAGCCCCAGCGCAGAGCAGAGCTCGATGCGATCCGCCCCGGATTGCTGGGCGGTAAACAGGGATTCCAGGTTGTCGATACAGATTTCAAGACGGGTCATGAGGACTCCTTTTTCGGGGAGATCAGACCCCACATCTGATCTCATAGATTGAGCAAGGCTGCGCCGCGCACACCACCGGCACCGCCGAAGCGAGCCTGGCGGATCTCGGGCAGGGCGACCCCGGGCAGCAAGTGACCGGGCAGACGCAGCGGCAGCTGTTCATAGAGGGCGGGCAGGCCGCTCAGGCCGCCCCCCAACACCACCACTTCGGGATCAATCACCGAAATGGCGGTGGCAAGCCCGGCGGCCATGACCTCCAGCCAGCAGTCGACCGTCTCGACCGCATGGGGTTCATGGGCCTCGAAGCGTCCCACAATCTGGTGACCCGTGGCGCGCTGGCCATGGAAATGATGATAGAGACGCTCCAGACCGGTGCCGGAGGCATAGGTTTCAAAACAGACCAGACGGCCGCAGCCGCAACGGGGACGGGGCAACTCGGGGAACTTCATCAGCATGGTCGCGGGCAGGGGGTAGTGACCAATCTCGCCAGCCAGCCAGTTGCGCCCCTGAATAAGCTTGCCCGCCAGATAGACGGCGCCGCCGATGCCGGTGCCAATGGTGACGCCAAGCGCACTGCCTGCGCCGTCGGCTGCCCCTTGATGCACTTCGGACCAGAGGAAGCAGTTGGCGTCGTTATCCACCTTGACCGGCCGCTCCAGCAGCTCGGCCAGATCGGCACCCAGATGGCGACCATTGATGGAGGGTAGATTGGCCGCCACTATGCTGTGATCCTGGCTGTTGATGACACCGGGGAAACCGATGCCGACCGAGCCCCGAGCGCCGAAGCGGGCATCCGCCTGCTCGACCCGGGAGCGGATCAGCTGCTGCAGCCCCTCGTAATCGTTGCCCGGGGTGCTCATGCGCTCCTCGTGGCAGAGGTTCAATGCACCGTCATAGACCGCGAAGGCGATCTTGGTGCCACCGATATCAAAGCCGTAATACATGCCAGCACTCCCTTGTCAGCCCGTGTTTATCCAACTCTGTTCCAAGGGGGACATTGTATTAATTCGCAAAAAAAATAAAGTGACCGAAGGCGAAAAACGGGAGAGTGATCAGAGCAAACGGCTCATTTGTCGCTGCAGGCAGGGCTGCCCGAGGCTTATCAGGGTGCGCTCCTCGCCATCAAAAACGAAGCCGCGGCGCAGGTAGAATCCCTCGCCAATGTGGTTGCCATCGAGCAGCCACAATTTGACGCTATGGCAACCGGCGCGGCGCATCTGCATCGCCACCGCCTGCCACAGCCGTTTGCCATAGCCTTGTCGCCAGTGGTCGGGATGGAGGTAAAAAGCGCGGATCAGGGCATGGCTCTGTCCCGCTTCCTGCTGTGGTTGCCAGTAGAGCAGACCAATCACCACCTCATCGAGACAAAGCAGCATGGGCCTTGGGCCCGGCTCGGCCAGACGGCTCTGCCAGATCTGCAGATGCGCGGTGACATCGAGCTGTTCCAGCAGGTCGGCTCCGAGCACCTGGCCATAGGCAGCGAGCCAGCTGGCTCGCTGCATCACCGTCATGGCAGCAGCATCATCGCTGCGCGCCATGCGCAGGCTTATGCCTTGCATTGGGGCACCAGACCGTTGGCGCGGGCCTGCTCATAGAGCGGCAGCACTTGCGCCTGTTGCGCCTGCAACTCGGCGATCCGGTTCTCGTTGCTCGGGTGGGTGGAGAGCAGTTGCGGCGGGGTGTTGCCACCGGCGGCGGCACTCATGTTTTGCCACAGGGGGATTGCCTCGGCCGGATTGAACCCGGCGCGCGCCATCAGCTCAAGTCCGAGCCGATCCGCTTCGCTCTCCTGAGTACGGCCATAGGGCAACATCACCCCCACCTCGACCCCGAGGCCAAGGGCGGCCATGGTGGCGCCGCGATACTCGCTGGTGCCCATGGCAATGTCCGCAGCCGCCAGACCGATCCCCGCCAACTGGCTGCGTGAGAGTCGCTCGTTGGAGTGCTGGGCCAGCACGTGAGTCAACTCGTGACCGATGACGGTCGCCAGCTGATCCTGATTCTTGGCCACCTTGAGCAGGCCGCTGTAGACCCCGATCTTGCCGCCGGGCAGGGCGAAGGCGTTGACCTGCTTGGAGTCAAACACCACCACTTCCCAATTGGTGATGCCATAGCTGGCCGGCACCTGGGCGGTCACCGCCTTGGCGACACAGGAGACATAGGCGTTGAGTTTGGCATCCTTGCTCACCTTCTCCTGCTTTTTCATATGCTCGAAGGAGTCGGCACCAAGCTGGTTCATCTGCTGGGGGGAGTAGAGCAGCATCTGGCTACGGCCAGTCGGCGACTGGGCGCAGGCGACCAGCAGGGAACTACAGAGGGCTACCAGGCCAAACTTGGAGAGGGACGCAATCATGAAGGGATCCTTTGCCATAACGTTGCCCTATTCTCGGAAATGCAGCCCTGCTACGCAAGGGAACCTGCCCCCGGCTGGCGGAAAAACATCCATCCAGCGCTATTAACAGAACTGACAGTCACCAAAAACAAAACGAGCCCGATTGGGGCTCGTTTTATCAGTAGATGCTGGCAGCAAGCGGTTACATGATGCCCAGCTTTTTCAGATCCGCCTGCACCACCTTGGCCGGTACCGGTACGTAGCCATCTTTGGCAACGATGTTCTGGCCCGCCTTGGAGAGCATCATCTTGACGAACTCCTGCTCCATCGGAGAGAGCGGCTTGTTCGGATGCTTGTTCACGTAAACGTACAGGAAGCGTGACAGCGGATATTTGCCGGTGATGGCATTATCGGCAGTAGCATCGACAAAGGTCTTGCCATCCTTGGAGAGCGGAATGGCACGAACGCCGGAGGTAACGTAACCAATACCGGAGTAACCGATACTGTTGAGGGAAGCGGAAACAGACTGCACCACGGAGGCGGAACCCGGCTGCTCGTTCACACCGCTCTTGAAGTCACCATTACAGAGCGCGTGCTCCTTGAAGTAACCGTAGGTGCCGGATACCGAGTTGCGACCGAACAGTTGCAGATCCTTGCCGGACCAGCTGCCATCCAGACCCAGATCAGACCACTTGGTAGCCGCCTTGGCTTCGCCGCACTTGAGTGTGCTGGAGAAAACGGCATCAACCTGCTGCATGGTCAGCCCCTTGATGGGGTTGTCCTTGTTGACGAATACCGCCAGGGCATCGACGGCAACGCGGATAGCGGTCGGCTTGTAGCCATAACGCTTCTCGAACGCTTCGATTTCACCGGCCTTCATGGCGCGGCTCATGGGACCAAACTGGGCAACCCCTTCGGTCAGGGCGGTCGGTGCGGTAGAAGAGCCGGCCGCCTGGATCTGGACATTTACGTTGGGGTAGACACGCTTAAATTCTTCTGCCCACAGGGTCATCATGTTGGCCAGAGTATCAGAGCCGACAGAGGACAGGTTGCCTGAGATACCGCTGGTCGGAGTGTAATCCGGCAGATCCTTGTCGACACCATAGGCCAGGGTGCTGGCAGAAAACAGGGTTGCTGCGGTAAATCCTATTACACCAGCCAGTTTGTTGAGTTTCATCCAATCTCTCCAAAGTTACAGAAGGTCCGTTCTTAAGACGGCGCCAGTATCTGACCTGGCAGTGACAAATTTATGGATTAAATGTGACACTTTAATGACATGACAACAAAGTTGCACAAATGCAGAGAGGGCCCGCATTGTGGCCCTCTCGAATTTACTAACCCATTGTCATAAAAGGCTATTTTAACACCACCATACGAGCCGGTATCATGAAGCTGAAGCGACTGCCAAGGCCGACACGACTTTCAATCTCGAGCTGACAGTCATGATGACTGAGGGCATGCTTGACGATGGCAAGGCCGAGTCCGGAGCCACCGGTGTGGCGGGAGCGGGCCTTGTCGACCCGATAGAACCGTTCGGTCAGCCGCGCCAGATGCTCGGGGGCAATCCCCTCCCCCTCATCCCTCACGGCAAACAGCGCCATTGCCCCCTGCTTGCGCCACTCCACGCTGATCTTGCGCCCTGCCGGTGTGTAGTGGATGGCGTTGTAGACCAGATTGGAGACGGCGCTGCGCAGCTGCTCCTTATCCCCGCGCACAAACAGGTCTGGCTGCACCATGAATTCGATCTGGTGGGCCCGTTCGCCCGAGAGCGCCCGCGCCTCCTGCTCCAGCAGTCCGAGCATGGCAGGCATGTCCACCAGATGGGAGAGATCAACGGTCGGTGCCGCCTCGATGCGCGACAGGGTGAGCAGCTGGTTGACCAAATTGTCCATCCGGATGGTCTGCTCCATCATCACCCGGTGCGCCTTGGCCCACATGGCAGGCGGGGGCGGATCTTCAGTCATCTCCAGATAGCCCTTGAGCACGGTGAGCGGAGTGCGCAGCTCGTGGGAGACATTGGAGACAAAGTGCTTGCGGGTCTTCTCCAGACTGCGCAGGCGGGTGACATCGCGTACCACCAGCATCGCCTGATCGGAGGCGTAGGGCATAATGCGAAACTCGAGAAACTTCTCTTCGTTGATCGGAGAAGTCATCTCCAGTGGTTCATCATAGCTCCCCTTCCCCAGATAGGCGGCAAAGGCAGGATGGCGGATCAGGTTGCCAATGTGCTGACCTGCATCTTCCGGCCAGCGGAAACCGAGCAGTTGCTCTGCCAGCCGGTTGCACCAGAGGATGCTGCCATCTTCGCGAAACACCACGGCCGCATCGGGCAGCGCCTCGGCCCCCTCCCGAAAGCGGCGGATCAGCCCCGCCAGCTCGCGCCGCCGAGCCCGGTGACGCTGTTGCAATTTGTAGATCCCGTTGAAAATGTGCTCCCAGCTGCCACTGCCGTTAGGTGGTACCAGGCTGCGGTCGTGCCACAGCCAATCAGACAGCCGCTTCTGAAAACGGTAATGCCAGCCCAGATGCAACACTGCCGCCACCAACAGGCAGAGGGCAAGATGATCAATCAACCAGCCAACCAATGCGAAGGGGGCGTAGAAAAACGCCATTCGCCACAACTGTCGCCGCCAGGCGTAAGGTTGCAACATAACTGCCTCTAGAGACGGGTTGAGAAGCGGTATCCGGCTCCACGCACCGTCTGGATCAATCTGTCGTGCCCTGTCTCTTCAATCGCCTTGCGCAGGCGCCGAATATGCACATCCACGGTTCTGTCCTCGACGTACACATTGGTACCCCAGACATTGTTGAGCAACTGCTCACGGCTATAGACCCGCTCGGGGTGAGTCATGAAGAAATGCAGCAGCTTGAATTCGGTCGGCCCCATGTCGAGCGCCTTCTCCTCGGCACTGACCCGGTGGGAGACGGGGTCCAGCTTGAGCCCCTGCACCTCGATCACCTCGTCTACCGAGGTGGGGGAGACTCGGCGCATCACCGCATGGAGGCGAGCGGTGAGCTCCTTGGGCGAGAACGGCTTGGTGATATAGTCGTCGGCACCGGCCTCCAGACCACGCACCTTGTCCTCCTCCTCACCGCGGGCGGTGAGCATCACCACCGGGATCTGGCGGGTCACCTCATCCTGCTTGAGCTGTTTGATAAACTGGATGCCACTGCCGCCTGGCATCATCCAGTCCAGCACGATAAGTTCCGGGTAGGGTTCACGCACCTTCGCCAGTCCGTCGGCGAAATCTTCCGCTTCAATCGTCTCATACCCCTTCTGCTCCAGCACGAAACAGAGCATTTCGCGGATCGGTGCTTCGTCCTCGACCACCAGAATTCGCTTAGCCATTCCCTTCTCTCTCCTCTGTGAAGATGGGTGCGCCAATTATTAGAATTTTCTGTGACACTTTTATGACTTTATGACAGGCGGGATGATAAACGTTTTCAGATTCAGTTGGCAGCAGCGCGTTGCAGCAGGTCCCAGCGGTTGCCACTGATATCCTCGAACACTACCACGGTGCCGTAGGACTCCTGTCGAGGCTGTTCACAAAAATGGACACCATACTGCTGCATCCGCCGGTAATCCCGCCAGAAGTCATCGGTCTCGAGGAACAGAAATACCCGTCCGCCACCCTGTTTGCCAATGGCGGCCAGCTGCTCCGGGGTCGCAGCCCGCGCCAGCAGCAACGAGGAACCCGAGCTGCCAGCGGGAGCAACCCGCACCCAGCGTTTGCCCGGTTTGCCCGGTTCGTCGAGCCGGGTATCTTCCAGCAGCGCAAACCCCAGCCCCTCGGTGAAAAAGGCGATAGCCTCGTCATAGTCGGCCACCAGCAGGGTCAGGGCACCAATAGATTGTCTGGTCATCTTGCTCTCGTCTTTAACATGTCATGCTACCGCCCTCAATGCGCCACTACCCGGTTGCGTCCCTGCGTCTTGGCCTGATAGAGCGCCTCGTCGGCACGTTTGAGTACGCATTCCCATGGCTCTCCCCCCCGCTCGGCCACCCCGAACGAAGCGGTCACCCGCAAGGCCAGCGGCCAATGGGGAGATGCCTCCAGCAGGGTACGCAGCCGCTCGGCCAGGATACACGCCCGCAACTCATCGTAATCAAGGCAGACCAACACAAACTCCTCTCCCCCCCAGCGCACCAGATGGCAGAGGGGATCGCAGTGGCGCAGGATCTCGCTGACCAGCAGTTTGAGCACCTCGTCTCCCACCGGATGGCCATGGCTATCGTTGATCTGTTTGAAGTGATCCACATCGATATAGACAAGAGTGCAGGGCTGCTCACCTATCTCGAGCAGCAGTCGCTCACCGCCGAGCCGGTTGAGGGCGCCGGTCAGGGCATCATAACAGGCCTCCTCGCGGGAGCGGCGATTCTCTTCACTCAAGGTCCGGTTGAGCGCCTCGGCCTCCAGCTTGGCCTGATGGGCATGCTGCAAGCGCTGCTTCATCAAAAGGTGGTTGATCAGAAAAACGGTACAACCGTAAAGAAACCAGACAAACAGGATCAGCCGATAGAAGAGGGTGGCATCGAGCCAGCTACCGTGAAACTGCAGCGCTTCGATCACCACGCCATGCTTACCGGGCGGCATATCTGAACCAGCCATAACCTCGATGGCATAAACCCGATCCAGATTGGCCCCCTGCTGCTGCAACGGCACATTGTAACGGGTGATCCACCAGGTCGCCGGGGTAAACACATCCAGTGGCACCTCGTGATCCCGGCCGTAATCCGCCGGCCGAAAAATGATCTCGTTGAACTTGGATTGCTCAGGCTCATCAACCCGGTCATAGACCGGATTGTAGTTGCGCAGATACAAGCGCCAATCCTGCTCGCCAGCCCCGGTTACGCTCAAACGGATATGAAGTGTGCCAAAACGGGTCAGATTAATCCCCTTGTCACGGGGGGTCAGGGTGAGGATAAGGCCGCAACTTGGGTAGCTGGCCGGATTGGCGGTTAACGTACAGACCACTCCGGGATGATCATCCGCCGAGGGGTGATAGCGCACCGCCCCCGGCCCAGCATCCCGTGGCTGCTGCACTGTGATGGAGAGCGGCCACTCCTTGATATCGAGAACTCGCTCTGGCCCGAACTCGAACAGCAGGATGGCACAACCGGTGAGCGCCAGCAGATACCAGAATAGTGACTCGGCCAAACGGGAACCGGACGCGATCATGCTTACCCTAACCCCTGAATATGAAGGCACAGCCATTCACTCGGGCAGACAACCTATCGTTGCTGCCAGATGGCCCATGATAACAGGGCTCTATGATAATCCCTGTAACGACAAGAAACAGGCTACTTATCATGGCATTCACACTGCATCGCTCCCGTTTTTTCCCATTAGAGCCCCCGTTCTGCCGATTGCTGGCGATAACGCTGGGGTGAACATCCCAGCTCCCGGTTGAACATGGCGATAAAGGCCGAGGTGGAGCCGTAACCGAGCCGCCAGCTGATCTCCTGAATGGGCATGTCCCCCTTGAGCCAGGCCAGCGCCTTGAGCAACCGCAGCCGCGCCCGCCACTGACCGAAACTCATCCCCAGCTCCCGCAGGCAGCGCCGCGCCAGGGTGCGCTCTGTGGTGTGCAGTTGTCCTGCCCACTGGGCCAGAGTACGGGGATCGGCAGGATCGCTGTGCAACGCCGCCAGCATGGGAGCCAGCAGCTTGTCCTGACTCATCGGCAGGTAGCTCTCCTGACAACGGGTCCGCGCCAGTCGCTCCACCAGCAACTCGGCCTGACGCTGATCCCACTCATCCGCCATATGGCTTACCCGCCGTTCGCAAAAGTCGCTCAGCAGGGCGCGGATCAGCGGGGTGAGCAGCAGCAATCTGGGCTCTGACGGCAGCTTGGCCGCCAGCTCGTGGCTGACGTAGATGGAGGTGTAGTCGAGGGTCTGCTCGTTGTAGGAGGTATGGTCGAGATCCGCCGGCACCCAGATCAGATAGTCGGCAGGGGCCACCAGTCGCTGATCACCCAGCTCTATCTCCATGATCCCCAGACTGATCATGTTGAGCTGGCCCCAGGGGTGGGAGTGCAGCACGGTCGCGCTGTCGGCCAGCATCTGCTGGTAACTGAAATAGAGCGGATTGGGAGCGGGCAGAACGACATCTACCGGCTGAAAGTGGTGAGTGGCCATCAGCGCCCCTTGTCAGCGAGAGAGAGGAGCAGGCGTGATGCAACGCCCTGTTGGCTCGGTCGCCGGCACAGGCCAAAAGCAGCCATCAGTTGCGGGCAGACGCAGCCCGTGTGGGCCGGAATAAGGTGCATCAGAAAGAGTTGTCTTTTCTGCTGGGTCATCTGTCTGTTTTACGCTACTTGATAATATAAAGACAAGGGTAGACTTGGCCCCCTGTTAATAAGGAGCCTCTGATGCGAATCTTTTCCCCTCTTCTCTTTCCGCTGATGGCGGTGCTGATCTGGGCTACCAATACCGTGGTGTCCAAGGCGGCCGCCAGTGTGCTCGACCCCGCGGCTATCTCCTTCTATCGCTGGGTGATCGCCGCTCTGGCACTGACCCCCTTCTGCCTGCCGCAGCTGTGGCGCCGCCGTAGCGAGGTTCGCCCTTGGCTCGGCAAGCTGCTGGTGCTGGCGGCGCTCGGTATGGTGCTCTACCAGTGCCTCGCTTACTACGCTGCTCACAGCACTTCGGCCACCAATATGGGGGTGATCGGCTCCCTCATTCCACTGCTCACCCTGCTGCAAGGGGCGCTCTTCTTCGGCCAGCGTCCCGGCAAACAGGCACTGCTCGGCATGAGTCTTTCCCTGTTCGGGGTGCTCTGGCTGCTTGGCAAGGGCGAACCGCTTGCCCTGCTCCATAACGGCATCAACCCGGGGGATGGCATGATGCTGCTGGGCTCCGCCAGCTACGCCCTTTACGGCCTATTGATCCGCCGCTGGCACCTGCCGTTTGGCCCCTGGCTCAACCTCTACATGCAGATCCTGCTGGCCGTACTGCTGCTGGTGCCGCTCGCTCTCAGTGCCGACTCGATGGCGGTGCCGGCCGAAGGGTGGGGGCTGGTGCTCTTCGCCGGGCTCGCCTCCTCCCTGCTGGCGGCTTACTGCTGGATGCGCGGCCTCGCCTGCATGGGGGCAGAGCGCACCTCGGTCTTTATGAACCTGATGCCGCTCTGTACGGCGCTGATCGCCGTCGTCGGCCTGGGCGAGCCAATCCACGGCTATCACCTGCTGGGTGGCGGGCTGATCCTGGGCGGGGTGATGGCCTCCCAGCTGAAGGGGCGTGCGCCGGTAGCCGAACGGGAAGCCGCCTGAGAACCAACATCGTCCGGAAACAACAAGGGAGCCCATGGCTCCCTTGTTGTTTCTGCAATGCACGCCAGTGCGCATCTCAACCGGTCCGGCGCCAGCGGTAGCGACGCTCAGGCCGCCCGCGCTGGCCGTAATTGAGATCCACATCTACCCGGTCTTCCGACTCCAGATATTCCAGATAGCGGCGCGCCGTGGTGCGGCTGAGGGAGAGTCGCAGCGCCACCGTGTCGGTGGAGAAGACACTCTCCGGCTCACCCGCCAGCAGATCCAGCACCTGACGCAGGGTGATGCTGTCGATCCCCTTGGGAGTGACGCGCATCTCCTTGATCTGGGAGCGCCCTCCCTTGCCCAGCAGCTTGTCGAGATCTTCCTGCTCCAGCCGACCCCGCTCGCAGAGGCGGCTGTGCAGTTGCAGGATCTCGTCCAGACTCTGCTGGATGCGAAACAGCCGCAATGGTTTGATGACGTAGTCATGAACCCCCAGATTGAGGGCCTGCTGGATGGTCTCCACATCCCGCGAGGCGGTCACCATGATGACATAGGCTTCGCGGTTGTGGCTGCGCAGGCGGCTCACCCACTCAAGGCCGGAGCCATCGGGCAGGGAGACATCCACCAGCAGCAGTTGGGGCACCACACCGGCCATCATGGCATCGGCCTGGGCCAGGGTGCCGGCCCGCCCCAGCAGGGAGAAACCGGGTGTCGCCGCCACCAGTTCTGACAAGATGGCACCGATCCGATCGTCATCTTCAATAACAAGCGTGATTATTGGGTCCATGGTTCACATTAATTGGTTTTTATTCAAATAGATACCAAACAGGGTGGTCTGCTCGGCGGTTCGCCGCCATTCTATCACACCCTCGTGCCGACCCACGGTCTCCTTGACCAGGAACAGACCCACCCCGTGATCGCCGCTCTGGCGACTCACCCCGTAATCGAACAGGTGATCGGCCAGCTCCTCGTCGACCCCCTCACCGCTATCCTCCACTTCGATCACCAGTCGCCGCCCCACATCGCACAGGGACAGCAGCACCCGCGGCGGCCGCTGCTGGCGGTTGCGCCAGGCCGCCTGCAGGCCGTTGTCCAGCAGGTTGCCAATGAGGGTAATGAGATCGGCCGAGACCGAGGCCGGATACTCCGCCAGCGCCGAATCGGGATCGAGTTCCAGGGTCACCCCCAGCTCGCGAGCCCGGCTGAACTTGCCGAGAATCAGCCCCGCCACCGGCTTGTTGTCGATCAGCCGCAGCAGCTCCTGCAGCATGGTCTGGCACGCTTCGTTCTCCTGCTGGATCAGCTCCACCGCCTGATCCACATGGCCCAGCTGCAACAGGCCGGAGAGGCTGCTCAGCTTGTTGGCAAACTCGTGGCTCTGCATCCGCAACATCTCGGCATACTGGCGCAGGTGGGTCACCTGCACCCCCAGACTGGCGGCCACCTCCGGACGGCTGAAGATCAGCAGCCGCCCCGGCGCCTTGCCCTGCACCGCCTGCCAGCGGCCAACGAAGGACTCCCCCTGAATGGTGAAGCTCACTTCCCCACCCTCCTGCTCCAGACAGGGGGCAAGGGGCGGCACCAGCTCCGCCAGCGACTGTCCCTGCAGGGCGTGGCGCCCGGTAACCGGCAGCCGCAGCTGATAGCTGGCGGTGCTGTTGATCATGTTGATGTTGCCGCGACCATCAAGGGCGATGACCCCTTCGGTGATGTGCTCAAGCACCAGATCCTGCAGGGTGAAACGGCGCACGATTGCCTCCGGCTCCAGATCGAGCAGAGTCTTGCGCAGCAGGTATTGCACCCAGAGTGCCAGCAGCAGGCCGCACCCCAGCACCGCAACGATGGCGCTGATGAGCAGGGCTACCCGCTCCATATAGATGCCCTCCACCTGCTGCATCAGATAGCCCACCACCACGGCCCCCATGACGCGCCCGTCACCGCCCACCACCGGGGAGAAGCAGCGGATCGCCGGCCCCATGGTGCCCCGATCCTTGGAGCAGTAGCTGCGCCGCTCCTGCAGCGCGGGCCAGATATCCTCGCCGCGAAACTTCTGCCCCACCAGCTCGGGGTTGGGGTGGCTGAGGCGGCGACCATGCTCGTCGGTTACCACCATATAGGTGGCGTCGGTGCGGTTGCAGACCGCCTCCACATAGTCGCGCAGGGTAGGGTCACGGCCCTGACGCAGGGCCTCGACCACCCGGGTGTCCGCCGCCATCACCCGTGCCAGATCGCTCCCCTTATCCTGCAGATTGCTCTCCAGCAGATGGCGGATAAAGAGGGCCAGCAGACTGCCCAGAATGAGGATCAGCAGCAGGGAGAGCCCGAGAGAAAGGGTGACCAACTGGTGGCGAAGTTTCATGCACATACCTTAAAACGTCAGGACGCAGCCCAATAGTGCGGATGCCACCAGGTCTGGTCAATCAAAGGAGCCGGATCGCCGACAAAATCGGCCAATCCTTCCTCGCGGGCGCAGAGCGCCACCGCTCTGGCGACGGCGCGGGCCACCTCTCCCACCTGTTCGATGGGGGGTAGCAGCCGACCCGCCACCAGCGGATAGGCGCCGACTGCCCGCACCGCAGCCAGCAACATGCCATCGCTGATGCGGCGCGCCTTGACCGCGCAGGCCCCGAGACCAATCCCCGGGAAGACATAGACGTTGTTGCACTGGGAGACTACCCGCCGCTCGCCGGCCACCGTTACCGGCGCAAAGGGGCTGCCGGTGGCCAGCAGGGCGCGGCCATCTGTGGCGGCCCACACCTGCTCGGGGGTCGCCTCGGCACTGCGGGTCGGGTTGGAGAGTGGCAGGATCACCGGCTGATCGCACACCTCCCCCATCGCCTGCAACACCTCGCGGGTAAAGAGGCCACCCTGCCCGCTCACGCCAATCAAGACCGCCGGACGCACCTGGCGGATGGTCTCCAGCAGCGAACTGTTCCCCTCCTCAACGGCGCGGGCAAACGGCTGTTGGGCGCGAGTCAGGTTGGGACGATCGGCGCAGACCACCCCGTCCTGATCAAACAGCCAGACGCCATCGTGGCTCCCCGCAAGCTGGGCCAACATGGCGGCGATGCCGCAACCGGCAGAACCCGCCCCGACGATCAGCACCGGGGCATCGCACAGGGCGGTCCCCGCCTGTTGCAACCCGGCCAGCACGCAGGCGGAGGCGACCGCCGCCGTGCCCTGAATATCGTCGTTGAACATGCAGAGCTCGTCCCGATAACGGGTCAGCAGGTTGGCGGCATGCTTGCCGGCAAAGTCTTCAAACTGCAGCACCACCTGCGGCCAGCGCTTGCGAATGGCGGCCACCACCTTGTCCATGAAGTGGTAATAGCTCTCACCGTCAATGCGCGGGGATTGCCAGCCGAGGTAGGAGTCATCCTCCAGCAGCTCGGGATTGTTGGTGCCCACATCGACACAGAGCGGCAGGGTACGGGCCGGGTTGATACCACCAGCGGCGGAGTAGAGCGCCAGCTTGCCGATACAGATCCCCATGCCGCCGATACCGAGATCGCCAAGCCCCAGCACCCGCTCGCCGTCGGAGATGACGATCACATCCACCTCCTGCTCTACCGACTCGAGGATGTCGTCGAGATCGTCCCTGTCATGCCAGGAGAGGTAGAGGCCGTGGCTGCGCAGATAGAGATCGCTGTGGCGCTGGCACGCCTCCCCCACCACCGGGGTGTAGATGATTGGCAGCAGCTCCGGCAGGTGGTGGCGCACCAGATCGTAGAACAGCACAGGGTTGTCCTCCTGCAGCTGGCGCAGCAGCAGATGCTGGTCAAACGGACTCTGCATGGCGCTGACCAATCGGTAGATCCGGCGCCGCTGCTGGGAGAGGGACTCCTCCTTATGCGGCATGCGGCCCCGCACGCCCTGACGCTTGCGCTCGGCATAGGGCAGGCTGGTGCCCATCATGATGTCGTTCATTTTGTTTGTTCCTCAATCCGGTATCAGGCGAGCAGGGAGATAAGGGCGGTGGCCAAGATCAGCATCACGGCGCCGCCAAGGCGAGAGGAGATCTGGGCAAAGGGCATCAACTTCATCCGCTGGGCCGCCGAGAGCACGGCTACGTCGCCGGTGCCGCCCATGTTGGCCATACAAAGTCCGCCGGTGATGGCCGCCTCGATGGGATAGAAACCGATCATCCGGCCCACCAGCGCCGCGCCGAGGGCGCCACCGATCACGGTGACCATGACCAGCACGAAGTAGCTGATGGAGAAGGCGCTGATAAGCTCCGGAATACTGGTATAGGCGACGCCGATCCCCACCAGCAGGGAGGGAGTGAGGTTGCCCACCACAAACTGATACCAGTCGGCCGCCGCCTGCTCATAACGGCGCGGCAGCAGGCCGCTCACCTTGATAAAGGCGACGGCCAAAATCATCAGGGCGAAGGGGTGCATGGGGATAAAGTTGCCAAGCAGGGAACCCAGCACAAACATGCTGGAGCTGATAAAAAGCCCCATACCCAGACTCTGCAGGGTCGGCGCTTCGGCCTGCTCATCGGCAATGCTCTGGCTACTCTCTTTAACCATCAGCTTGCCGTTGCCGGTCAGGGAGGGATAACGGCGACCGAGCCGCGCCAGCAGGGAGCCCACCAGAATGGCCAGGGTATTGGCGATCACCACCGCCGGTACCATGCGTGACAATAGGTCCGCACTGGACATCTGCATCGGGCCGGAGAGGATCTCCACCAACGGCACCGCACCGGCGCCCATGCCACCGCCCATGATCGGCAGGCCGATCAGCAGCACCGCATTCTTGAAGCCATACCCCATCAGGGAACCGACCAGCCCCACGCTCAGCAGTGCCAGCGTCACGCCGCCAAGAATGACCGGCAGGTAGCGCATGGCGGCATTTTTCAGCAAAGCGCCGCTCATACCGAACACAGAACCGGTCACCAGACTGGCGATAAAGAAGTTGAGAAAGCCTCCCTCCTTCATGAAGTTGGTGATGACCTGCCCCGCCTGCACCGGCAGCAGCTGGTATTCGAACAGGGCGGCGCCGCCAAAGATGGCGAGGATGGTGCCGCCCCCCAGATATTCACGGATCGGCATGATCCGCTCCCCCAGCTCGGTCAGCAGGGTGCCCAGCACGAACATCAGCGCCAGCGCACCGACCATGCCCAGCGGCAGCGAGCCATTCCAGCCGGAAAAGAGAACACAGGTCGCCAACCCCAGAAATATAAAGAGCGGCATACCCGCAATTTGTTGGCCGCCCATAAAGGCGGCCTTTTCTTGTGTGGTTTGTAGGGGGGAGAGGTTTTTCATTGTTATGTACTCTGCGTGTGATTGTGGCCGCTACTTTATTGATCCCCCTCGCCCCTGTCGGTTAGCCAGATTGCAAAGCCATATAAAAACATTAAAAACTTAAACATCATGGTGTCGCCAACGCGTGCTGCACAATAGAACACCAGACCATCGATGCCCTGCTCGACCAGGAAATAGGGCGATAAAACGAGCGAACCCAATGATGGATATTTGGGTGATCAGCAGTAATAACGATGCGATGATCTCTCCCCCTTAGGGGAAATAACAGAGCCAGATGACAAGCTCTGCGACCATTTATCGTCACAGCTCCTCTGAGTGATAATCAGCGGGCCATGTCATCACCATGACGCGAGTGCCACGACGTGCCACATCAGGGTTTGAGTCGGCGTGCAGGAAGCACGCACGATGAAAAAGGGTGAGGAGAAAGATGCAAAAAGGGGAGATTGAAATAGTGATGAGTCAAGCCAGCGAATACCAGAGCACTGGCTTGAACTCACAAGGATCACACACGGTCAGGTCTATTCTGCCAACAGCAATGGAATATTGGCGGGGTCAAAATCATGACTGATATCGGTACTTCTGATAGCGCCTTCCCGATTCACGCCATGGTGTGACTCTGCACCATATTCCCCATCACTCAACAGCGCTTCAATTGCCAGATACACACATCCACTGTCATATCCATCCACAACCCGTTTCCCCCTTGTTTTATAACCCCATCAATATTAGCGGATAAAAAAAGAGCTGCTCGCTGAAGCTGAAAATTTCATGAAAATAACCACCGGATATCCTCCATTCACGGCGTAATATCCGAATCGGCAAGAGAGCCTCGAGTGGATCAGCCCCGAAAATAATATCAGGGGCTCGAATGCTGCTAACTCGCACCAGCGAAAGATCCGACCAGAAACATGATCCGCATCACACTATTTACTTAGCCTGCTAAACAAGTATGATAGTTAGCAGGCTAAGTAGATTGAGGATGAGAAGATGACGGATCTGGAAAGGTTGCGCGAGCTGTCGCTCGCCGAGCAGATAGCGCGGATGCACCGGCTATGGCGCACTGCCGCCGATCTGGAGCTGGCCCCCCTTGGCCTCACCCATCCCCGCTGGACCGCGCTGTGGAAGCTCTCCCGCATGGGGAACCATGTCAGCCAGAAGACCCTGGCCGAAGCCCTCGAGATAGAGCTCCCCTCCCTGATGCGCACCCTGGGCCAGCTGGAAGAGCAGGGACTTATTGAGCGCCACTGTTGCAGGCAGGACAAGCGGGCCCGCATCGTCTGCGTGACCCCGGCTGGCCAGACCCTGCTCGATCAGATCGCCGACCGCATCATGAATATCCGCCGCGAGCTGCTGGGGGGCATCGACGAGCAGACCCTGCAGCTGTTTGAAGCCACGGTGCAGCGGATCTCGGCCAACGCCCTCAGCAAAATTGAACAACACCACGACCGACAAGCCGGAGGCGATACAAGCCCTCCCGAGACCGACACAGAGAGAGAATAAGATGACTCCGGATCAACAATTTACCCGCTGGATCAAATGGTCCATGGCTGGCTTTGCCACATTGTTTGCCTATTTTCTGATAGCCGACCTGCTGATGCCCCTCACCCCTCAGGCGATGGCGACCCGGGTGGTCACCAAGCTGGCCCCCCAGGTGAGCGGCAAGGTGATCGAGGTCGCCGTTCACAACAACCAGCAGGTCAAGAAGGGGGATCTGCTGTTCAGGCTGGATCCGGCCCCTTTTGAACTGGCGGTGGAGCAGGCCCGCCTTGCGCTGGCGCAGGCAGAGCAGCAGAACAGTGAACTGGATGCGGCCCTGACCGCCGCCGTTGCCGAGATCAACGCCAAGGAGACCCTGGCCAGCCAGAAGTGGCGCGAGGCTGAGCGGATCGATGCGCTGTACCAACGTCACATGGTTTCGCTGCAACAAAAAGATGAAGCTGACAGCGCCCTGCGCAGCGCCCAGGCCAACCTGCGCGCCAGTCAGGCCAAACTGGCCCAGATAAAGGCCAGTCGTGGCGTAACAGGTGAGGACAATCTGTTGCTGCGCCAGGCCCGCAACAAGCTGGCGCAAGCGCAGCTGGCCCTCTCTTACAGCCGGGTCCACGCGGATCAGGATGGCACCATCACCAACCTGCAGCTCAAGCCGGGCAGTATCGCCAGCGCGGGCAGCCCGCTGCTGGCGCTGGTGTCGGAACAGGTCGATGTCATAGCCGATTTTCGGGAGAAGAGCCTGCGCCATGTCGGCGAGCAAACCCGCGCATTGGTCGCCTTCGATGGCGAGCCGGGTCAGCTCTATCCTGCCCGGGTAAGCAGTCTGGATGCCGGAGTGAGTGCCGGTCAGTTTGATGCCAATGGTCGACTGGCCGCGCCGGTGGAGTCTGATCGCTGGGTACGGGATGCCCAGCGGATGCGGCTGCACTTTGAGCTGGACCAGCTCCCCGATCATCTGCCAGCCGGGGCGCGGGCCACGGTGCAACTGCTGCCGGACAATGCCCTGACTGCCATGCTGGCACGGGGCCAGATCCACCTGCTCAGCCTGCTCCATTATGTCTACTAACCACGCAACTCACCCGTCGGCCAATACTGCCCCAGCCCACCCCGCCGGTGGTGCTGCCACTCACCTCTGGTATCGGCCCCTCACCGGCAACGAGCTGCGCCAGTGCCTGCGCATCGCCTTTGGCTGCACCACGGGCTTTCTGCTCTGCAAGCTGTTTGGCTGGAATTACGGGGTCTTCTATACGGTCACGCCGGTGCTGCTGCTGGGAATGGTGCCGGTGATGAATGGCCATGCCGCACGCCAGCTGATCACGGCGGCGGTGGTCTGTGGGGTGGAGGTCGGGCTGCTGGGGGGACTGTTTGGCAGCCATCCGGCGCTGATGACCCCTATCGCCTTTCTGCTGTTTCTCTACCGTTTCGCCGCCATGTCGCGGGGCAGCCTGTTTCTGTTCGGGGCCAACGGGGTGCTGAGCCTCAGCATCATGCTGCACTTTGCCAGCTATCCGCAGACCGACCTCAACGACCTGATCCTCAACAATATCTGGGCGAGCGTGCTGTCGGTGCTGATCGCTTACCTGATGACCATGCTGATCCCGGATGTGGAGGCCAGACCCAAGCCCGCCTCGGCTCCCAAGGCGCCGCACCGGATGCGCCATGAAGCCCTGCTGGGTGCCACTGTGGCCACCCTGTCGTTTCTGGTATTTCAGGTGTTTGACCTGCGCGACTCCATGTCTGCCCAAGCCACGACCTTGCTGGTGCTGTTCCCCATGCACTGGAACGGTGCGCTGAGTTATGCCCGCAAACGGGCGATGGGTACCTTGCTGGGGGTCACCTTCGGCTTGCTCGGCCAGCTGCTGCTCTATGACTGGTCAGGGCAACTGCTGCTGGTCGCCCCGCTGCTGTGGCTCGGTGCCATGCTGTTCAGCCATGCCCATGTCAAGGAGGCAGGCGGCTCCGGGGTCGGCTTTGGCGCCCTCACCACCCTCGGCATCCTGTTTGGCCAGTACCTCACCCCGGGCAACGATCTGGTGTTCAGCGCCCTCTACCGGGTGAGCAGCATCCTGTTTGCCATCGTGGTCACCCTGCTAGCCTGCTACCTCGTCCACCGGTTGCTCAACCGCTTCGAGGCAACCCGCTTCGGTTATTGATCTCCTGTTGTAAACACTGTTGTCAGCCCATGGATGAGCTCTCTTTCGCCCCGTCGCCTGCCGGGGCTTTTTTCTCGCCCTCGTTTACCTCCCTCACCAATACTCCTGCAACTACAAGTCAGCGCAGAAGTGTGGCTATGCTTGTAAGGCTGCTGTCGATGAGGTGTACCTATGGTTCCGTTGTTAAAAAAATGGCTGGTTTGTCTGATGCTGTTGGCTACCAGCCCGCTCGGGGCCACCCCGCTTGTCATTGGTGCCGAAGATGACTGGGCCCCCTACTGCGAGCGCGACAAGGACAATGAGGATGACCAGCCCCACGGACTGGCGCCTGAGCTGGTCAAGGCGGTGTTCGCCGCCGAAGGGATCGAGATTGTCTTTCGCACCCTCCCCTTCGCCCGCTGCATGCACGATGCAAAAAGCGGCAAACTTGCGGGGTGCTTCAACGCTACCATCACCGAAGAGAACCGCTACCAGTACCATTGGCACGATACCCCCATGTTCGAGGAGGATCTTGCCATCTTCGCTCTTGCCAGCGACCCGCAACGGGATCTCAAGCTTACCTCGCTGGAGGGCAAGCGGGTGGGCATCACCCTGGGTTACACCTACCCCACCGATTTTATGGAGAACCCCAGGATCACCCGCTTTCAGGCCAAATCCGATGCCCAGATCCTCGAGATGCTGGTACGTGGCCGGGTCGACTACATCCTGATGAACGGTATGCCGGGCTACCTCAAGATCCAGCAGAAGCAGCTGACCGGCAAGGTGGTCAAGGTTGGCAAGATCTCCACCGATGGCTTCTGGCTCGCCTTCTCCCGCAACACACCGCAAGGGGAAGCGCTGGCCAAGCAGTTCGAGCAGGGATTGCAGAAGATCAAGAACAACGGCACCTATGAGACGCTGATCCGCCAGTTTGAAACCAGACTTGGCCTGCACTGATTGACACTACCTTGCTGATAGCGGCATCCCCCTCATACTCGCGCGGTATGCCGGACAGCCAGCGACGCACCGAATGGCCCCGCTGATTGCACAATCACGGCAACCTGTTAGGCTCACGCCCGTATGACACCAATGGAGCTGTAATCATGAATAAAGCACATATGATGGCCGCTGGTGCGCTGGCCCTCGGCCTGCTCGCTGGCTGCAATCAGGGCAATACCCTCTCAGTCACTGGTGGCGAACCGGTCAGTTACCAGTGCGAGCAGGGCAAGAAGGTGCAGGTGCGCTACTTCTCCCTCTCAGACGAGAGCCTCAACTTTATCAAGCTATCACTGCCGAACGGCAAGGATTACACCCTGCCCCAGGCCATTTCGGCCTCCGGCGCCCGCTATACGGACGAACATGAGGCCGTCTGGTGGAACAAGGGAGATGAGGGCTTTGTCGAGCTTCGGGATCAGGATGGCGAGTGGCAGACCGCCTACAACGACTGCAAACAGCAATAAACGTGACCCCGGCCTGGCCGGGGTCTCTCTTTCTCTGGCATCAGAGTGATGGGGGATCAGTTGATCTCGATCTCGAAGCGGTTGGTCACCTCGACCGGAATGGCATCCGGGTTGCCCTCTGCAGGGCTGTAGCGGATCCGCGAGAGGGTCGCCAGCGCACTCTGCTCCAGCTCGCCGGGGGGCTCGGCCGCTACCACTTCCGGCTTGACCGGCGTGCCGCTGGCGTCGATTTGATAGCGAACTTCCACATACCCCTTGACCGGTTTGGCTGGCAGGGCTGGCTCGTCATTACCAAGCCATGACCACTGCTTCTCCTGAACCCAGTAGCTGGACAACTGCTCGAGAGAGATAGCGATCGGAGCGCGCTCGTGCGCTACCTCCTGACGGGATGAGCACCCCAGCAACAGTGTCACTGCCAGACCTGACCATACTGCGACTTTCCACTTCATGTAACGCTCCTTGTTCTTTGCCGGTGCTTGTTGCCGGACTGCGGGACGCTCAATGCGCCCCTTGGTCAGTGACCCATCCTAACGAAAAAGTATTCGTATGAACATGAACAAAAGGGCCAACCCCGAGAGGTTGGCCCTTTTATCATCAATAAACTCATTAACCAGCCAATCAGCCGCGCTTGTCGCTCACCACCAGCCAGAGCGCATGCACCATGCCCGGCAGACCGCCCATCAGGGTCAGCACAATGTTGATTAAAAAGTGCAGGCTAAAGCCCACCTGGATAAACGCGCACACCGGGGGCAGGAAAATGGCCAACAGGATCTTGAGCAGATTGTTCATCTCGGCTCTCCTTTTCAAAAATGTAGTCAGGATTGGAATGGGCTAACCATAAACATCCCGGACTTCAACTGCAAACCAGACAGGGAATTCGCTCACCCGCATCACGCCAGGCGTTGAGGTCGTGGATCTGCTGATTGCTGCTGCCACGCCAGAGCAGGCCGGGGTCTGCCAACGCCTTTTCAAACTTGCCATCCACCAGCACATCCAGCAAGGCCACCAGCTCGCGCTGGGCCTCTGACAGCTCGCCGAGCCGGTAGCCGGTCCAGCACCAGATATCCTTGCCCGGACACTCGGCGCGCACCCGTTTCACCAGCGCCAGCACGTGGGGCACGTTGGCAGGGTGGAGCGGATCGCCGCCGGAAAGCGACAGACCTCGCCGTTTGATGCGGCTGTCGTTGAGATCCGCAATGACGCGATCGCTCATCGCCTCATCGAACGGCTTGCCGCCATCGAGCCGCCAGGTGCTCTGGTTGTAGCAACCCGGGCACTGGTGCTCGCAGCCCGAGACAAACAGAGTGGCACGGGTGCCGGGGCCGTTAATCACATCAACCGGGTAGTATTGGTGGTAGTGCATCGTTTGTTTCCTGCCTCGTTCACGGGACAGCGGCATGGTTGCCGCCCTCCAATGAAAATGGCCCCTTGAGTCAGGGGCCAGCTCTTCATCGCCTGTGCGCTTACATATGTTTGACGCGGCGCTTCACCTCTTCCTGCTTGCCCGCATTGAAGGGGCGCGCATCCGGGCTGCCGAGGTAGCCGCAGACACGGCGGGTCACCGACACCTTGGCCGGGTCGTGGTTGCCGCAGCGCGGGCAGGTGAAGCCCTTGGAGGTGCACTCGAACTCGCCGGTGAAGCCGCAGTCGTAGCACTCGTCGATGGGAGTGTTGGTACCGTAGTAGGGCACCTTGTCATAGCTGTAATCCCAGACGTTTTCGAGCGCTTCCAGATTGTGCTGGATATTGGGGTACTCGCCGTAGCAGATGAAGCCGCCGCTGGCGATGGGCGGATAGGGCGCCTCGAAGTCCAGCTTGTCGTACGGGTTGACCTGCTTTTCCACATCGAGGTGGAAGCTGTTGGTGTAGTAACCCTTGTCGGTCACACCGGATACCACGCCAAACTCTTTGGCGTCGATGCGGCAGAAACGGGTGCAAAGGTTCTCGCTCGGGGTGGAGTAGAGGCTGAAGCCGTAGCCAGTCTCCTCTTTCCACTCGTCAATGGCTGCCCTGAGACGGGCGATGATGGCGATGGCCTTCTGTTGCAGCTCGGCGCTGTCAAACAGGTGCACCTTGTCACCAAACAGGGCGTTGATGGTCTCGTGTACCCCGATATACCCGAGGGAAATGGAGGCGCGACCGTTCTTGAAGATCTCGCTGACGTTGTCGTCCGCCTTCAGCCGCACACCGCAAGCCCCTTCCATATAGAGGATCGGAGCAACCCGCGCTTTCACCCCGTCCAGACGGGAGATGCGGTACATCAGCGCCTTCTTGGCGACCCTCAGAGAGGCATCCAGACGATCCCAGAAGTCCGCTTCGTCACGGGATTTCAGGGCAATGCGCGGCAGGTTGAGGCTCACCACCCCCAGGTTGTTGCGACCTTCGTGGATCAGCTCGCCATTCTCCTCGTAGGCACCGAGGAAGGAGCGGCAACCCATGGGGGTCTTGAAGGAGCCGGTCACCTTGACCACCTGGTCGTAGTTGAGGATGTCCGGATACATCCGCTTGGAGGCACACTCCAGCGCCAACTGCTTGATGTCGTAGTTGGGATCGCCCTGCTTGTGGTTGAGGCCATCCTTGATGGCGAACACCAGTTTCGGGAACACGGCGGTCTTCTTGTTCTTGCCAAGGCCTGCGATACGGTTGCTGAGGATGGCGCGCTGGATCATCCGCGACTCCCAGCTGTCCCCCAGACCAAAGCCGAAGGTGACAAACGGCGTCTGACCGTTGGCGGTGTGCAGAGTGTTGACTTCGTACTCCAGCGACTGGAAGGCGTCGTAGCACTCTTTCTCGGTGCGGGCCATGGCGTAGGCTTCCACGTCGGCAATGCCCCACTCTTCGGCCACTTCACGGTGTTTCTGCCAGCTGATGGTCACATAGGGGGCAAGCACTTCGTCGATGCGGTTGATGGTGGTGCCACCATAGATGTGGCTCGCCACCTGGGCGATGATCTGGGCGGTCACGGCCGTGGCGGTGCTGATGGATTTCGGGGTATCTATCTCCGCATTGCCCATCTTGAAGCCGTGGGTCAGCATCCCTTTCAGATCGATCAACATGCAGTTGAACATCGGGAAGAAAGGTGAGTAATCGAGATCGTGGAAGTGCAGATCACCGCTCTCATGAGCCTGAACCACATCACGGGGCAGCATGTGGCTGGTAGCATAGTGCTTGGCGACGATACCGGCCAGCAGGTCGCGCTGGGTCGGGATCACCTTGGAGTCTTTGTTGGCATTCTCGTTGAGCAGGGCGGCGTTGGTCTGCTCGACCAGACCACGGATCTCCTGTGCCAGCCGGCCGCGCGCCTCGCGAGCCTGATCCCTGTCGTGGCGATATTCGATATAGGCACGGGCGATGGCCTTGTCGTCGGAAGCCATCAGGTGGTTTTCGACCCGGTTCTGGATCTCGTGGATATCAACTTCACCACGCCCTTCCAGCTCCTGACTCACTGCATTGGCAATGCGGGAGGCGAGTGACGGATTGGCCTGATTGACCGCTTCCGCCGCACGGCTGACCGCATCGCGAATCAGCTGGGCATTGAATGGTGCGCGACATCCGTCACGTTTGATCACAACCGGTTTCATGGATTTTCCCCGTTAAAAGGCCAGGCATTTGCCTCTGGCTCACCCTTGTTGGGCCCCCCTCCCGGCATCTCGTCCTGGACGCAAATAAATTCAGCCGAGGCTTGACAAGCCTGGGCTGAAGATAGGAGGGGAACAGCTTATACACAGCTTAATAACACAACATATAGGGATTAAAAACGAATGCGTCCCTATATGTGGTGTCTATTAGGCACCAAAGCGCAGCCTCATTTCTTGATCCAGAACAGGTTTTTCAGCGAGCGGGACAGTTCACGACCAACCAAAAAAAGACTCAATAAAACCCGATCCCAAGCAGAGTGCGGGCTGGCGTCCGATCCGCTCAACCGAAAAAAAAATCGCGCCCTGCCATACCGGTTTCGAGATGACAGTAACGGCAAACACTGCCCATACTGAGCATGCATACACTATCACTCGACAGGGGCCTTCCCATGCGCACCTCCCTGCTGTTGCTACTGCTCTCCACCCTCTCCCTGCCGCTCTGGGCCGCAAACATTCTGGTGATCAGCAGCTACCATCCCGAATACCTTTGGGACCAGAGCTACAACGAAGGTTTGCGCAAAGGGTTGCAGGGGGAGCACAAGATCTCTCACTTCTATATGGATACCAAACGCCATCCACGGGAGTCGTTCGACAACATCGCTCAACGAGCTATCGCTTTTTATCTCAAGAGCAAACCGGATCTGGTGGTGCTGGGGGATGACAATGCCATCAACTATCTGGCCAACGAGATCGCCTCGCTGGGTACTCCCGTAGTCTTTCTCGGCATGAACGAAAACCCCCGCCTCAAGGGCTTTGTCGGCCACCCCAAGATCACCGGGGTGCTGGAACGCCCCCTGCTCAAGCGCAACATCAGCGAAATAAGCCAGATGATGGGGGGGCTCGACAAGGCGCTGGTACTGTTTGATTCCAGCAATGTGGCCCTCACCGCTATCGAGGATGAATTCAAGACCCAGACCGAATTGCGAGTCGGCCAGACCCGGGTCAACAGCCAGCTGATGGGCGACTACAGCCTCTGGCAGGAGGCGGTGCTCAACGCCAAGAAGAATGGCTATCAGGCAATCTTCCTCGGCCTCTACCACACGCTGGTCGACGATAATGGCAAGCATGTGAGCGAACAGACTGTGCTGGAGTGGACCAGCGCCAACACACCGGTTCCTCTCTTCTGTTTCTGGGAGTTTGCCGTCGGCAAGGGGATGGCCATCGGCGGGCTGGTACTGGACGGCCACGATCAGGGGTTGCAGGCAGCGTCCCTTATCAACACCATACTGGCGGGCACCCTGCCCCGTACTATCTCCCCGCGAGCGGCCCTGCGCGGCGAATATGTCTTCAGCAAGAGCGAGCTGGCCCGCTGGCAGCTCACTGTGCCCGACAAATGGCACAACAAGATCATGTGGCGTGAGTAACAATAAGTAACCCGGCACATTGGCCGGGTAACACCTGCACAGTCAGATGACTGATGACCGAAAGCCGCGTGAGTCAGCTGGCAGCAAAAGGCAGGGAGAGGCGCTTGGCAAGCGCCTGGAAGTGCTGGCTGATCTCGGCACCAAACAGAGGATCACCGATAGCTCGGTTCTGCCAGTTTTGCTCCAGATGACGCCAGTCATCCTCGGTCAGGGAGTCACGCAGATGGGGGAAGATCACCCCCTCTTCGTAGTTCATGTGTGCCTCTTGCAGCTCCACGAAGCGCTCCAGCTTGGCGGTGAACTGATCGAGCGGGATCACCGCATCCATCAGGATCATCTCCACCATCTCCTTGAGCTCGGTCCCTGCCTCCAGCAACTTGAGATGCTCTTCATGCAAGCGGTTCGCGACATCCCCCTCCACCACCCGGTATTTCAGGTAGTAGTCATAGACAAGATCTTCCTTGGGGTGGTGATACTTGTCAGAGACCTCCCGCAGATAATCGATGACATCGCGCACCAGAAAATAGCTGATGGGTTGCTCGGCACGAATGGCGGCCAGCTTCTGCTTCAGCAGATCCAGCAGTCGGGCGATATTGAGGTGATCCTTGTGCAGACTCGATAACATGGGCACTCCTTGGCGCTGAAATAAAATGTTACTTTCCTGAGTATACGGTCATTTGTCGCCCGAACTTTGCACTCAATCAAGTGGTTGGCAGACAGATTGCCATTCGATCGGGCTTTTACCCTGCAATTCCAGCAGGCGGTTGGTCTCGGAAAAGTGGCCGCAACCGATAAAACCACGGTGGGCAGAAAGGGGGCTGGGATGGGGTGCCGTCAACACGTGGTGGCGTTGCCGGTCGATAAAACGCCCTTTCTTCTGGGCATGGGAGCCCCACAACAGAAATACCACCCCCTGACAACTGGCATTGATCTGCTCAATGACCCGATCGGTGAAGGTTTCCCACCCCAGATGGGCATGAGAGTGTGCCTGACCGGCCTGCACTGTCAGCACTGTGTTGAGCAGCAGAACCCCCTGTCTGGCCCAGGACTCCAGAAAACCGTGATTGGGTGTGACGAAACCAGGCAGATCCCGCTGCATCTCCTTATAGATGTTGACCAGTGAGGGAGGCGTACGCACGCCGGGCAGAACGGAGAAGCAGAGCCCGTGCGCCTGATTGGGGCCGTGGTAGGGATCCTGCCCCAGGATCACCACCTTGACCTGATCCAGTTCGGTCAGTTTGAAAGCATTGAACACATCGGCCGCGGGGGGGTAGATCACCTTGCCCGCTTCCCGCTCTGCCCTGACGGTCGCCAGCGTACACTTGAAATAGTCCTGCTCTTTTTCAGAGCCAATCACATCACTCCAGGTCAGCACCCCGGCCTCCTCACTTGATACGGCGAAGGAGTCAGGATAGGGGGGCAGCCCGCAAGACGCAACCGTGACTCACACTTTCCAGAGCCTGGCGAGCCGACCGGAGCGCTCCAGTTTGTGCAGACCGGCGTTAAACAGCAACATCAAGCGGCGGGCATCGGGATCGGCCTTGCGCATCAGCAGATAGCCCGGCTGGGACCAGATGGGATCGGGGGCACCACTCAATGCTGCCGCTTGGGGATGACGAGAGAGAACCTGCTGAAACAGAACCTGTGCCACCTGTTCATCCATGACCAGATAACGAATGCGTCCGGTGAGCAGTTTCTCCATGCTCTCCTCATCGGAGTCGGACCACTCAAGAGACAGCTCGGATTGCCTTGCTGCAAACCCTTCACCATAAAAATAGCCACGGGTAACCCCGACAGGCTCGTTTTTCAGCTCACCCAAACTGACCAATGGCGAACCATTAAGTGCAAGCAGACGGGTCGTAAATTTGCCCAGCGATGCAGAGAGATAGAAGTGCTGCTCGCGCTCGCGAGAGCGAAACCAGGGCATGGTAATCATATAACGCCCTTCAAGAGTCAGGCTGTATGCCTCAGACCAGGGGTAGAAATGAAAGCTGACATCGACCCCCTGCTCGGCAAAGGCCTCACGTACCACCTGACAGAGAAACCCCTGATTGGGCAGCGACTCACTGATATAAGGCGGCCATTCGCCCACCGCTATGCGTACTGTTTCGGCCCGGACCACAGCTGTGATTGCCCAGCAACAGAACAGGGCCAACCATCCCCACATTCGCCACCTGATATTCACCCGACACTCTCCTTGCTTTCTGCTGAGTGTAGCCAACTCCTCAATCCACCACAGAAAAGCCGAAAAAGATGTAGTTAAATTACTAGATTAAAAAGATAAAAGATGCATAATTTTGATATCTTACAAAATCAGAAAAATGACCTATTTTTGATTCAACTCAAGAATTTAATCCCATTCAAATGGCGCTTTATTGATTTTTATTGATCTGGATCAATTTTAGTAATATTACCAACATGATATATATGACCCCATCAAAGCAAAGGTGTAAGGCAAGGGCCCTTTAAGCCACCGCAATTAACGGTAGCTTAAATACATCAGGGTAATTTCCTTACAGTTGGATTCGCGTTCCCATTGAGGAGTCATACCATGATCAAAGGCATTCAAATCACCCAGGCTGCCAACACCGCCCTGCTGAACTCTTTCTGGCTGCTGGACGAAGAGAAGCAACAGGCTCGCTGCATCTGTGTCAAAGGCGATGCCTTTGCTGCCGATCAGGAAGTCGCACTCTCTGACCTGGGTCAGTTCGAATACCGCGAACTGCCTGTTCAGGCCGAACCGGCTGTTGAAGGTGGTCAGCACCTGAACGTCAACGTGCTGCGTCGCGAAACCCTGGAAGATGCTATCGAGAATCCGGAGAAGTACCCGCAGCTGACCATCCGCGTATCTGGCTACGCAGTGCGTTTCAACGCCCTGACCCCGGAACAGCAGCGTGACGTGGTTACCCGTACTTTCACCCAGAGCCTGTAATCAGCGTCCTGCAGTGAACCGCTGATACTTGCTGTATCAGCACAAAAAACGGCCTATCGGCCGTTTTTTTATACGTGCTTTCACTAGGCAAGCGCAAAAAACAAGGCCTCGCATTGCGAGGCCTTGTGATAAGTGCTTGTCCCATCAAGCAGAGGTATCCAGGGGCTCAAAACCCTTGATCAGGTCATCGATGGCCTTCATCTGTTTGAGGAAGCCTTCCAGCTTGTCGAGCGGCAGGGCGCTCGGGCCATCGCAGCGGGCAATTTTCGGATCCGGGTGTGATTCGATAAAGAGACCGGCCAGACCGACCGCCATACCGGCGCGCGCCAGCTCGGTCACCTGTTCGCGACGACCACCGGAGGCGGCACCCAGCGGATCACGGCACTGCAGGGAGTGGGTCACGTCAAAGATCACCGGATAGCCACCAGTGCTCTTCTTCATCACGCCCAGGCCCAGCATGTCCACCACCAGGTTGTCGTAGCCGAAGTTGGCACCGCGTTCGCACAGGATCAGCTGGTCGTTGCCGCACTCCTCGAACTTGTCGGTGATGTTCTTCATCTGGCTTGGGCTCAGGAACTGTGGCTTCTTGATGTTGATAACGTTGCCGGTGCGGGCCATGGCTTCCACCAGATCAGTCTGGCGCGCCAGGAAAGCGGGCAGCTGGATAACGTCCACCACCTCGGCGACAGGCTTGGCCTGATGGGGTTCGTGCAGATCGGAGATGACCGGCATGCCGAAGGTCGCTTTCAGCTCCTGGAAAATCTTCATCCCCTCTTCAAGACCCGGACCGCGGTAGGAGTGGATGGAGGAGCGGTTGGCCTTGTCCCAGCTCGCCTTGAAGACAAACGGGATGCCCAGCTTGCTGGTCACTTCCACGTACTTCTCGCACACCGCCATCGCCATGTCGCGGGATTCCAACACGTTCATGCCACCAAACAGCACGAACGGTTTGTCGTTGGCAACGTCGATCTGGTTGATCTTGATATTCTTCTGTTCCATCTAAGACATCCTTAATAAAAGGGCCTGAAGCCTAGTTACTCTGTTGCGACCGGACGCAGCGGCCTTGATATTCTTCTGTTTCAACTCCAAGACATCCTTAATAAAAGGGCCTGAAGCCAAGTTACTCCGTTGCGACCGGACGCAGCGGCCTTGATATTCTTCTGTTTAGTTTCAAGCCGCCCTTAATGGAGGGGCTTGGGGCTCAGATCCAGCGCGGCCAGCTGCACTTTCAGCACATCGGCGACCGGATCGTCCGGGCATTGTTCAATAAAATATTCAAAATCGTCGGCGGCCTGGCGCGGGCAGTCGAGCTGCTCGTAGATAAAGCCGCGATCCCGCGTCTCCAGCGGATCGCCGGGCTTCATCCGCAGCAACAGCTCGCTGCAACGCAGCGCCTCGGGCATGCGGTCTTCCCGCAGCAGGGCACCCTTGCTGACGTTGAGCAGCCGTTCGATGATCTCCCACTGGCCGGAGGGTTGCAGGTAGTCGGGGGTCAGGGTCGCCAAGTCCCCCAACGCGCCGCGCAGCAGCAGCTCGATGCGGGCCAGGCTCAGCTCATCGCCGGTAAAGGGATCGACATAGACCTCCCCCTCGCCACCGGCAAAGCTCACCAGGAAGTGGCCGGGGAAGCAGATCCCCTCTACATCGAGCCCGAGCTTGCGCCCCAGCTGAATGATGAGAATGCCGAGGCTGACCGGGATCCCCTTGCGCTGAACCAGCACCTGATTGAGATCGCAATTGTTGGCAGAGAAATAATCCTGCCAATCGCCATGAAAACCGAGGCTGTGGTAGAAGCCTTGCAGCAACTGCTGGCGCACCTCGTCGCAGGTGCCCTCTTCGATCTGCTCGTCCAGCCACTCGTCCAGCAGGTTCAACTCGCGGATCCCCTCCTCGACCGAGCCATAAATTTCGTCACTGACTGACAACGCCAGCTCGGTGATGTCGTGGGCTTCGAAATCGGTCCATTCGTCTATGTGTAACATTCTCTTCATGCCTTAGCCGAACACACTCGTCTGTTTGAGCACTGCCAACTTGGCAATAAAGTAGATCCAGCCGAGCGCCCCCAGAAAGGAGCACCAGCGCACCAGATTGCTTTTGGCCAGCCGCAGCGCCATCGCCGCCAGAAATACCAGCACCAGAATGGCCATCAGCTTCTCGCTGAGCCAGGGCGTTCCGTTATTGAGCGGGTTGAGATCCAGCACCATGCAGAGCAATACGCCGGAGAGCACCACCAGACCGTTGAGCCAGCCGCTGACCTTCATCACCGGCGCGCTATAGGCTCGGCCAGTGGCGGTCTGTACCCAGTAGAAGCGGAGCATAAACATCAGCACGGCCCCGGCAATCAGGGCGAGGTGCAGGTGTTTGAGCACAAAAACCATATTCAATCCTTGCATGGGGGCGCACAGGCAACCCGCCGTGTAACAGTGAGGAACCGTCAGCGCAGCGGGCAGAGGCCCAGCGTCACCCTGTCGTTATCCCCGTAATCGCGCACAGTGGCTACCTCGCGGTAACCGCCATCGCGCAGCAACTGACGCACCGCCTTCCCCTGATCCCAGCCATGCTCCAGCAGCAACCAGCCGTCAAGCAACAGATAAGCGGGAGCATGGGCCACGATGTGGCGGATATCGGCCAGCCCGGCGTCATCGGCAACCAGCGCCGAGCGGGGTTCAAAGCGCACGTCACCCTGCTCGAGATGGGGATCGGCGCCATCAATATAGGGGGGATTGGAGACAATCACCGCAAATCGTGGCGTTTCGTCGTGATCCGGCTCGCCAAGGGGCTCGAACCAGCTGCCGTCGCGCACCTCGATGGGTAACCCCAGTGCGGCGCTGTTCTCGCGGGCCAGAGCCGCGGCATCGGCCATCCGATCCACCGCCCACACATCGACCTCGGGCCGCTCGGACTTGAGCGCCAGCGCGATGGCGCCGGTGCCGGTGCCGAGATCCAGCACGGCGCAGGGCCCTTGCGGGATCTTCGCCAGCGCCTGCTCCACCAGCACCTCGGTATCAGGGCGCGGGATCAGGGTCGCCGGGCTCACTTTCAGCGGCAGCGACCAGAACTCCCGCTCGCCCACCAGATGGGCGATGGGCTCGCCGTTGAGACGACGGGCCAGCCACGTCTGCAGGGTGGCCTGCTGGGCGGCATCCAGTTCGCGCTCGGGCCAGGTCATCAGATAGCTGCGCCGGCAGTCAAGCAAATGACAGAGCAGCACATCGGCATCGGCGCGAGGGGACTCCCCCTCAGCCAGTACGGTCATGATATGGGCACGAGCCTGCTGGATCTGCATCAGTACCGTCCCACCTTAATCAGGCACGTCTGAATGCGAGCTTGCCGGTTCTGCATTTGCATCAATTGCTCTCGGCCAGCGAGGCGAGCTGGTCGGCCTGATACTCCTGCACCAGCGGCGTGATAACGCAGTCCAGATCCCCTTCCAAAATTTCGGAGAGGCGATAGAGGGTCAGGTTGATGCGGTGCTCGGAGAGGCGGCCCTGCGGGTAGTTGTAGGTACGGATGCGCTCGGAGCGATCGCCGGAGCCCACCAGATTGCGGCGGGTGCTCTGCTCGGCGGCGCGGTGGCGCTCATCCTCGGCCGCTTGCAGGCGGGCGGAGAGCACCGACATCGCCTTGGCGCGGTTCTTGTGCTGGGAGCGCTCGTCCTGGCACTCCACCACCAGACCGGTCGGCAGGTGGGTGATGCGAATGGCCGAGTCGGTCTTGTTGACGTGCTGACCGCCGGCACCGGAGGCGCGGAAGGTGTCGATCTTCAGATCGGAAGGGTTGATCTCGATCTGCTCGGCTTCCGGCACTTCCGGCAACACGGCGACGGTACAGGCGGAGGTGTGCACCCGGCCCTGAGATTCGGTCTCCGGCACCCGCTGTACCCGGTGACCACCGGATTCAAACTTGAGGCGGCCATAGACGCGCTCGCCGTCGATCTTGGCGATCACCTCCTTGTAGCCACCGTACTCACCGTCATTGCAGCTGACGATGGAGACGCGCCAGCCCTGACGCTCGGCAAACCGTGAATACATGCGGAACAAGTCACCGGCAAAGATGGCCGCTTCGTCGCCACCGGCACCGGCGCGGATCTCCAGATAGCAGTTATTGTCATCCTTGGGATCCTTGGGCAGCAACATCAGTTGCAGCTCCTGCTCCAGTGCCTCCAGATTGGCCTTGGCCAGCGGCAGCTCCTCCTGCGCCATCTCGCGCAGGTCGGCATCATCCTCCTCCAGCATCATCTGGGTGGTCTCAAGATCATCCTGCGCCTGACGGTAACGCTGGAAGGCGTGAACGATATCTTCCAGCTGGGCATATTCGCGGGTCAGGGCGCGGTAGCGATCCTGATCCGAGACCACATCCGGCTCGCCGAGCATGGCCTGTACTTCTTCGTGGCGCTCGATGAGGCCTTCCAGCTTTCTGATCAGTGACGGATTCATAACTCTTGCATTCTCAATGGAGGACGGGACAACCGGCAGGTTGCCCGAAAATTATGGCTCTTGTGACAACCCCAGCGCCTGCCGCAAGCGGGAGAGCTCACTCTGATCCCCCTGGGAGGCAGCCTGGCGCAACGCCTGGGTTGGCGCGTGGATCAATTTGTTGGTGAGGCGATGGGCCATCGCCTTGAGCGCCTGTTCGGCACTCTCGCCCTGCGCCAATGCCAGCAGGGCCCGTTGCAACTCTTCATCAGCCACTTGCTGGGACTGATGGCGATAATCGCGAATGAGGTCGACCGAGCTCTGGCCGCGATACCAGCCCATAAACTCGTCGCGCTCTTCCTGCACGATCACTTCCGCCTGTGCGGCAGCCCGTTTACGGGTTTCGAGGTTCTGCTCGATGATCCCCTGCAAATCATCCACCGTGTAGAGATAGGCATCGGAGAGCTCATCAACTTCGGCTTCGATGTCACGCGGCACGGCAATATCCACCAGAAACATGGGTTTGAAGCGGCGGGCCTTCAGCGCGCGCTCCACCATCCCCTTGCCGATGATGGGTAAAGGACTGGCCGTCGAGCTGATGACAATATCCGCCTCGTGCAGATAGTCGGGGATCTCTTCGAGCGTCATCACCTGGGCACCGAATTCGGCCGCCAGGGTCTGGGCACGCTGCAAGGTGCGGTTAGCCACCATCATCTTGGTGACGTTCTGCTCGCGCAGATGACGGGCAACCAGTTCAATGGTCTCCCCCGCACCGACCAGCAGTACCTTGGTCTGGGAGAGATCGGAGAAGATCCGCCGACCCAGGCTGACGGCGGCAAAGGCCACCGACACGGCACTGGCGCCAATCTCGGTATCGGTACGCACTCTTTTCGCCACCGAGAAGGATTTCTGGAACAGCCGCTCCAGCGCTCCCTTCACCGACTCCGCCTGCTGGGCATGGGCGTAGGATTGCTTGATCTGCCCCAGGATCTGCGGCTCCCCCAACACCAGCGAGTCGAGCCCGCACGCCACCCGCATCAGGTGGCGCACCGCCTCTTCATCGTGATGCTGATAGATGGCAGTGACCAGTTCGGCCGCGTCCAGCCCGTGGAACTGCTGCAGCCAGCGCAGCACTTGCTCCTGCCGCTCCTCCTCCAGATTGCAATAGAGTTCGGTCCGGTTGCAGGTGGAGACGATCACCGCCTCGCTGACACCGGGTTGGCTCACCAGCTCACGCAAGGCGCGATCGATGCAGTCCGGGCCAAAGGCGACCCGTTCCCGCAAGGCGACACTGGCGGTGTTGTGGTTGATTCCGAGGGCAAGCAAACTCATGAGTGGGCGACGATCATTTCATACGCTGGGTGCAAAGGCTGCCAATTGTACGAGAAAGGGTAAGTCTTTAAAAGCAATACGGCCGCCCCGTATACTGTGGCAAATTCCTCTCTCTGGAGCCGTCTCTTGCTGCTACGTATTTTTACCCTCACCTGCCTGCTGTTGCTGGCCGGTTGTGCCACCACCCAGCCCCAGCGTGACCAGGTGAACTGGAACCAGGAGCGGACCCGTCTCGAGCAGCTGACCCACTGGCAGCTATCCGGCAAGATGGCCATCATAACCCCCCAACAAAAGGGCAGCGCCCGCCTCAACTGGCAGCAGGATGGGGAGGATTATCGCCTCAACCTCACCAGCCTGATTGGCACCAGCATTCTGGAGCTCTCCCGCAGCAAGGGGGAGATCACCCTGCTCGACAGCGACGGCAATCGCCACCAGAGCCAGGATGCCGAAGCGCTCATCTATCAACTGACCGGCTGGAATATTCCGGTTGCGGGATTACCGGAGTGGATCAAGGGGCTGCCGGGTCAGGCGGAGTTTGAACTCAACCCCGACAGCAGTCTGGCCAGCGTGCGCGACGGCCAGTGGCAGATCGTCTATGGCGATTATCGGGATCAGGATGGCTACCGCCTGCCACACCAGCTGACCATGACTGGCCAGAACAGCCGCCTCAAGCTTCAAATCAACCAATGGACTCTTGCACGATAATGGCTTCCACACGCTGGCCGGCACCGGCCAAACTCAACCTGTTTCTACACGTCAATGGCCGTCGTCCCGATGGTTATCACGAGCTGCAGACCCTGTTTATCTTCCTCAACCACAGCGACTGGCTCGAGTTTGAGGTGATACCGAATAGCGACACACTCACCCTGACGCCGGCCATTCCCGGGGTGCCGGATGAGCAGAATCTGATTATTCGGGCGGCACGCCTGCTGCAAGCAACCCTGCCGAGCCCGCAGGGGGCCCATATCCGGCTGGAAAAAGTGCTGCCCATGGGGGGCGGTATTGGCGGCGGTTCGTCCGATGCAGCAACCACGCTGGTGGCGCTTAACCACCTCTGGCAGGCGGGTTTGAGTGAAGATGAACTGGCAGCACTTGGCGTCCAGTTGGGGGCTGATGTACCGGTGTTTGTCCGTGGCAAGGCGGCCTTTGCCGAAGGGGTGGGCGAGCGGCTGCAACCGGTCGAACTGCCCGATGCCTGGTATCTGGTGCTCAAGCCCGATTGCCATGTGGCGACCGCGGCCGTATTCCAGGATCCGGACCTGCCGAGAGCCACGCCGAAAATGGCGCTGGACAACTTGCTGGAAGGCGAGTGGAAAAACGATTGCGAATCACTGGTGAAAAAGCGCCACCCCGAGGTTGCCAATGCGCTCGGCTGGTTGCTAGAATACGCGCCGTCAAGAATGACGGGCACAGGAGCCTGCGTCTTTGCTCAATTTGAAGACGAAGTGACTGCTCGGGAAGTGTTGGCCTGCGTGCCGAAGGGACTTGATGGGTTTGTCGCCAAGGGCGAGAACATATCACCTCTCTTCTCCACATTGCAACAGTTCAAATGATTGGGGTATCGCCAAGCGGTAAGGCAGCGGGTTTTGATCTCGCCATTCCTAGGTTCGAATCCTAGTACCCCAGCCAATTCCCAAGTATCAATGATGCGTTGTGATAAACGTGGCCGGTTTTGCACTCGGCCACGGATTCGGGTTACCGGTATCATCACATTCATTGGGCAGCAGACACCTTGTACGTTATCTTGATAAATCGTTTGCCCCAAAACGATAGGGTCTGATTTCAGACTCCCCCACATACTGGATGCAACCCCGAGGTTTCAAACCGTGCCTGACATGAAGCTGTTTGCTGGTAACGCAACGCCGGAACTAGCCCAGAAGATCGCAGATCGCCTGTTTATCAAACTCGGCAATGCTGCCGTAGGTCGCTTTAGCGACGGCGAGATCAGCGTACAGATCAATGAGAATGTACGTGGTGGCGATATCTTCATCATTCAATCCACCTGTGCCCCGACCAACGACAATTTGATGGAATTGATCGTCATGGTGGATGCTCTGCGTCGTGCTTCAGCTGGCCGTATCACTGCCGTTATCCCCTACTTTGGTTATGCCCGTCAGGACCGCCGCGTCCGCTCTGCCCGTGTACCCATCACCGCCAAGGTTGTCGCTGACTTCCTCTCCAGCGTCGGTGTGGATCGCGTGCTGACCGTTGACCTGCATGCCGAACAAATTCAAGGTTTCTTCGACGTTCCGGTAGACAACGTGTTCGGTAGCCCGGTGCTGCTGGAAGACATGAAGTCCAAGAACCTCGAGTCTCCTGTCGTTGTCTCCCCGGACATCGGTGGCGTCGTGCGTGCCCGCGCCATCGCCAAGCTGCTGGATGACACCGACATCGCCATCATCGACAAGCGCCGTCCCCGCCCGAACGTCTCCCAGGTCATGCACCTGATCGGTGACGTTGCCGGCCGCGACTGCATCATCGTTGATGACATGATCGACACCGGCGGCACCCTGTGCAAAGCCGCAGAGGCCCTGAAAGAGCGCGGTGCCAAGCGTGTATTCGCTTACGCCACTCACCCGGTCTTCTCCGGTTCTGCCGTCGAGAACATCAAGAACTCCGTGATCGATGAACTGATCATTACCGACTCCATCCCGCTCACTGCGGAGATGAAAGCGGTCGGCAAGGTCAAGCAGCTGACGCTGTCAACTGTACTGGCCGAAGCCATTCGTCGCATCAGCAACGAAGAGTCCATCTCTGCCATGTTTGAGCATTGATAGATTCAGCAATAACGAAAACCGCCATCAGGCGGTTTTCGTCTTTCTGGACCTTCTCTTTCCAACTTTCTGCTATCTGGTACGACCCTGCCCCGGGCAGGCTTAAGGATTTACCCATGAATTGCTTGCGTCCCCTCCTGCTCGCGACCCTCACCTCCGCCCTGTTCGCCTGTCAGCCCGCCAAAGAGAACCCGCCCTTTGTGCTGACCCTGGCTCACATGAACGACACCCACTCCCAGTTTGATCCGGTCAATGCCGAGATCAAAGGGCAGATCTTTGCCCAGCAGGGGGAGATGGACACCCTCTATACCCGCTTTGGCGGTTATCCGCGCCTGCTGACCATGGCGAAAGCCTATCAGGCCGAGGCGCTGGCCAAGAACCAGCCCTTGCTGCTGCTGCACGGCGGCGATGCCTGGCAGGGCAGTGGCTACTTCAAACTCAACGAGGGGATGGCCAACGCCGAGTTGCTGAGCCAGTTCGGCCTCGATGCCATGGCGCTGGGCAACCACGAGTTCGATCTGGATAACCAGAAGCTGGCCCGCTTCATCGAGGGGGTCAACTTCCCGGTGCTGGCCGCCAACCTCGACACCAAGGCCGATCCGGCCCTTAGCAAGGCTGACAACCTCAAGCCCTTCGTGGTCTATGCCTTTGACGGCAACCAGAAGAGTCCGGTCACCGATCTCGACAACCTGCCGCAAGGCAAACAGCTGGTCGCCGTCATCGGTCTGGTACTGGAAGACATGGGCAATATCGCCCCCAACGTCGGCAAGCTGCGCTTTGGCAAGGAGGTCGCCTCGGCTCAGGCCACGGTCGACATGCTGCAAGCCAAGGGGATCCATCAGATCGTGGCGCTCACCCACATCGGCAACGAGCGGGATCTGGCGCTGGCCGCCAAGGTAAACGGCCTCGATGCCATCGTCGGCGGCCACTCCCACAGCCTGCTGGGCGATTTTCGCAATATCGGCTGGGGCAAGACCGGCGATTACGCCAAGCTGGTGACCAATCCGGATGGCATCGGCAAAACCTGCGTGGTGCAGGCAGGCTCCTATGCCCAGGCCATCGGTCTGGCACAGGTGACCTTTGACAGCCAGGGTCAGGTGACCGACTGCCAGGGCCACAACAGCCTGCTGGCCAGCCGCGACTTCTTCGCCGATGCGGCGCGCAAGCAAGCGCTCGACGACGCCCGCAGCAAAGAGGCGAGCCAGTTTGTCGACAACCAGCCCAATTTGGTGACCGTGGATGAAGATCCGCGCCTGCGCGGCATCATCGACAGCCACTACAAACCGGCGCTGGAGAAAGCCTACGGCCCGGTGATCGGCACTATTCCCGAGCAGTTGCAAAATGCCCGTCGCCCCGGCGACAACGGCAGCGACAGCCACGGCTCAGATGTCGCGCCGCTGGTTGCCGAAGGGGAGTTCTACTGGGCCAATACCCCAGCAGTGCAAGCCCTGACCGGCGGGCCGGTCGACTTCGCACTGGTAGCGGTGGGGGGCGTGCGCGCCGACCTGCCCGCTGGCGAATGGCGCGAGGGGGATAGTGCCCTCACCCTGCTGCCGTTCAAGAACCAGCTCGCGGTGCTAACCCTGACTGGCGCCGAGGTACGCGCCCTGCTGACCGAGACCATCACCGCCACCCTGCCCGCCAGCGCCCATGCCGGCAAGTTCCCCTATGGCGGCCACCTGCGTTACACCTTCCAGGAGACCGACGCAGGCAAAGCGGGCACCCTGACCCAATTGCAGCGCAAGACCGCAAGCGGCGAGTGGCAGGATCTGGTGGATAGCCAGCACTATCGGGTGGTGATGAACGCCTACAGCGCCAACGGCAACGATGGCTGGCAAGCACTGGCCAATGCCCAGCGTCAGAAGAGCGAGCGGGTCGATATCGCCAGCGTCAATGGCAAGCTGACCGCCTTCCCGGTGCTGAAGGTGGCACAAAACGGCGAGCTGCTGAGCGCCGTCTATGCCCCGGGCCAGCCACTCGATTGCAAAGCCAGCGGCGTGGATTGCGGCACCGATGCAGCCTCTTTCGTGGAGTATGTGCGCGATGCCCGTCCCACCCTGACCGCACTGGATGAAGAGACCGTAACCCTGTTGCGTGCCAAATAACGACGGTAGTCAACCGGGCACAATCCATCGGCAAGCTGAAACGGGCCTCTTGCAAGAGGCCCGTTTGCCCACCGTTAGCCACCCATTGGCCGCAATAATGCTGCAAATCCCGCCATAACATGCGCATTGGTTGAGTGATCGCCACTCGGCGGCTAGAATATTGCGTCCTATTGCCCTGGGTAGTGTGCCCACGGCAGCTGCGAGTGAAGACATCAAGCGTGACAAGCGAAATCAAACTGATCGTCGGACTGGGCAACCCCGGCCCGGAATATGCCAAGACCCGCCACAATGCGGGCGCCTGGTATGTGGAGCAACTGGCCCGCTGGCACAATGTCAGCCTGCGTGAAGAACCCAAGTTCTTCGGCCATACTGCCCGCATCCTGGTCGAGGGGCAGGATGTGCGGCTGCTCATCCCGAACACCTATATGAACCTCTCTGGCAAGGCGGTGGCCGCACTGGCGCGTTTTTATCAGATTGAGCCGGAAGCGATGCTGGTGGCCCATGACGAACTGGATCTGCCGCCTGGCATCGCCAAGTTCAAGCAGGGTGGTGGTCACGGTGGCCATAACGGCCTCAAGGACATCATCGCCAAGATGGGCAACAACAATAACTTCTTCCGGCTGCGTCTCGGGATCGGCCATCCCGGCAGCAAAGAGCAGGTGGCGGGCTTCGTCCTGACCAAGGCCCCCAGCAGTGAACAGAACCTGATCGACGCCGCGCTGGACGAGTCCCTGCGCGCCACCGACATCCTGTTCAAACAAGATATGACCAAGGCCATGAATCGCTTGCACAGCTTCAAAGCCGAATAAAGCATGACACGGGCCGCCTACGGGCGAGCCTCACAGCATCCATCAAGTAAGGTAACAATCCATGGGTTTTAAATGCGGTATCGTGGGCCTGCCCAATGTAGGCAAATCCACCCTGTTCAACGCACTGACCAAGGCCGGTATCGAAGCCGCCAACTTCCCGTTCTGCACCATCGAGCCGAACACAGGTGTGGTGCCGATGCCGGATCCCCGCCTCGATCAGCTGGCTGCCATCATCAATCCGCAGCGCGTTGTACCGACCACCATGGAATTTGTGGACATCGCCGGTCTGGTTGCCGGTGCCTCCAAGGGTGAAGGTCTGGGTAACCAGTTCCTGGCCAACATCCGTGAAACCGAAGCGATCGGCCACGTAGTGCGCTGCTTCGACGACGAGAACATCATTCACGTTGCCGGCAAGGTCTCCCCTGCTGACGATATCGAAGTGATCAACACCGAGCTGGCCCTGTCGGATCTGGACGCCTGCGAGCGCGCCATTCACCGCCAGTCCAAGCGCGCCAAAGGCGGCGACAAGGATGCCAAGCTTGAAGTAGAAGTGCTTGAGAAGATCAAGGTCGCACTGGAAAACGGCCAGATGATCCGCGGCATGAAGCTGGATAAAGAAGAGCTGGCCGCCGTGAGCCACCTCAACTTCCTGACCCTGAAACCAACCATGTATATCGCCAACGTGGCGGAAGATGGCTTCGAGAACAACCCCTATCTGGACAAGGTGCGTGAAATCGCCGCCGCCGAGAACGCGGTCGTGGTCGTGGTCTGCTGTGCCATCGAAGCCGACATCGCCGAACTGGACGACGAAGATCGCGCCGAGTTCATGGCTGACCTTGGTATCGAAGAGCCGGGCCTGAACCGCGTGATCCGCTCCGGCTACCAGCTGCTCAACCTGCAGACCTACTTCACCGCCGGTGTGAAAGAGGTGCGCGCCTGGACTATTCCGGTCGGTGCCACTGCCCCGCAAGCGGCTGGCAAGATCCACACTGACTTTGAAAAAGGCTTTATTCGCGCCCAAACCATCGCTTTTGAAGACTTTATTACCTACAAGGGTGAGCAAGGCGCCAAGGAAGCGGGCAAGATGCGCGCTGAAGGGAAAGATTACATCGTCAAAGATGGCGATATCATGAACTTCCTGTTCAACGTCTAATCCCATGACAGGCCAGCATTTGCTGGCCTGTTTTTTATCTGCCATTGCCCGGGCAATAATGGCAATGTCTTAAAAAAAACCAGATTGTTGGGCTTTTGCGCAACAGAGGCCAATAACTGGTCAAACGCACTCAAATTGCGTTTTTCTGGCAAAAAAAGGGTTGACGCCCCAGAGCCAGATACGCATAATTCGGCCCGCACGGTGACGAGGCAACGACTCACCGGAAGCAAGGTTGGCTATGTAGCTCAGTTGGTTAGAGCATCGCACTCATAATGCGGGGGTCACAGGTTCGAATCCCGTCATAGCCACCA
>NZ_JAAKTL010000023.1:0-66432 GCF_049174415.1 Aeromonas sp. 601039 | reverse complement strand
CTGATATGGCTCAGTCGGTAGAGCGCATCCTTGGTAAGGATGAGGTCCCCAGTTCGATTCTGGGTATCAGCACCATTAAATAGAAAGCCTCCCTGAAAAGGGAGGCTTTTTTGCATCCGTCATTTTTTGATATCCCCTTACATTCCCTATTCCCGCAACCCCTTCTGCTTGCAGCCGACACTGTTTATCTGCTGATTTGAGTCCCGGTGTGTTACTCATTTGACTGTTATTGATGGTTTTATCCAGAGATTTAACCATGATTGATTGAAGTAAAACGTTTTACATGTAAAATCCGGCGCGTTTTGCCTATTACGTGGAGAAAGAGCATGGCGCAGGATAACGAATACTGTTTGGGGGCGGTACCCGCCAAAGGGCGCAAAGGTGTGCTTTCGCTGATGCTGGTGATGCTCGGCCTGACTTTCTTCTCTGCCAGCATGTGGACCGGTGGTGCGCTGGGCACCGGCTTGGTGTTCGATGACTTCATCAAGGCGGTACTGCTCGGCAACTTGCTGCTGGGTATCTACACAGCCTGTCTTGGTTATATCGGTGCCTCAACCGGTCTCTCTACCCATCTGCTGGCTCGTTACTCCTTTGGGGTGAAAGGTTCCTGGCTGCCTTCGCTGCTGCTGGGCGGTACTCAGGTCGGCTGGTTTGGCGTTGGTGTGGCGATGTTTGCCCTGCCGGTGCAGAAGGCGACCGGCATCGATGTGAACTGGTTGATCGCCATTTCGGGCATTCTGATGACGGTAACCGTCTACTTCGGTATCTCCGCCCTGATGGTGCTGAGCTTTGTGGCCGTACCGGCCATTGCACTGCTTGGCGGCTACTCGGTCTGGCTGGCGGTGACCTCGACCGGTGGCATGGCTGCACTGCAGCAGGTACAACCAAGCAATCCCATCGAGTTCACCACGGCGTTGACCATGGTGGTTGGTTCCTTTATCAGTGCAGGAACCCTGACCGCCGACTTTGTTCGCTTTGGTCGCAAACCCTGGGGCGCCGTCATGATTACCATGGTGGCGTTTTTTTTGGGCAACACGCTAATGTTCGTCTTCGGTGCAGCTGGTGCGGCGGTAACGGGGCAGGCCGATATCTCGGAAGTGATGCTGATGCAGGGGCTGTTGATCCCCGCCATTCTGGTGCTGGGCCTCAATATCTGGACCACCAACGACAACGCTCTCTACGCCTCCGGCCTCGGTTTTGCCAATATTACCGGTCTCAAGAGCAAGCCGCTCAGCGTGATCAACGGCCTAGTCGGCACCGCCTGTGCCCTCTGGCTTTACAACAACTTTGTCGGCTGGCTGGCCTTTTTGAGTACGGCAATTCCGCCGATCGGTGGCATTATCATCATGGATTTCCTGCTCAATCGTGAGCGTTACCGTCAATTTGCCGATCAGCAGTTCGAGACGGTGCGCTGGCAGGCGCTGGTCGCCACGGCAGTCGGGGTGGCTGTCGGCAAGTGGCTGCCGGGCATAGTGCCACTCAACGCGGTATTGGGCGCCGCCTTCACCTATTTCATTCTGGTTCGCCTCACCCAGCGGCCGGTTCTGGTACAGGAAGCTAGCAAATGCTGATTCAACATATTCGTTTGACCGATCGGGAAGGGTTGTGGCAGCTCCGTTGTCAGGATGGGGTCATCACCGCCATCGAACCCCATGACGAACATGCCGTCGCCGGTCGGGTGCTGGACGGGGAGGGCGGTCTGGCGATCGCTCCCTTTATCGAACCCCACATTCACCTCGATACCACCCAGACGGCGGGCGAGCCGAGCTGGAACCTCTCCGGCACCCTGTTCGAGGGGATCGAGCGCTGGGCCGAGCGCAAGGCGCTGCTGACCCATGAGGATGTGAAACAGCGCGCCATCCAGACGCTGAAGTGGCAGATCGCCAACGGCATCCAGTTTGTCCGTACTCACGTCGATGTCTCCGATCCCAATCTGGTCGCGCTCAAGGCGATGCTGGAAGTGCGGGAAGAGATGAAGGAGTGGGTGGAGCTGCAGATCGTTGCCTTCCCGCAGGAGGGGATCCTCTCCTACCCGAATGGCAAGGCACTGCTGGAGGAGGCGCTCAAGCTGGGGGCCGATGTGATCGGTGCTATTCCCCATTTCGAGTTCACCCGGGAATATGGTGTCGAAAGTCTGCACTACATCTTCGATCTTGCCGAGAAGTATCAGGTTCTGGTCGATGTGCACTGTGACGAAATCGATGACGAGCAGTCCCGTTTCATCGAGACGCTGGCGACCTTGGCCTACGAGCGGGGTATCGGTCATAGAGTCACCGCCAGCCACACCACCGCCATGCACTCCTACAACGGCGCTTATGCTTCCCGCCTGTTCCGGCTGCTGAAGATGGCGGACATCAACTTTGTGGCCAATCCGCTGGTGAACATTCACCTGCAGGGGCGGTTCGATACCTATCCCAAACGCCGCGGCATTACCCGGGTGAAGGAGATGCTGGAGGCGAACATCAACGTCTGCTTCGGTCACGACGACGTGTTCGATCCCTGGTATCCCATGGGCACTGCCAACATGTTGCAGGTGCTGCACATGGGGCTGCATGTCTGCCAGATCATGGGTTACGAGCAGATCAACGACGGTCTGAAGCTGATCAGCAGCCACAGCGCCCGCACCCTGAATGTGCAGGATCGCTATGGTATCGAGGTGGGCAAACCAGCCAACCTGCTGATCCTGCCCGCCGATAATGGCTTTGATGCGGTGCGCCGCCAGGTGCCGGTGCGTTACTCGATCCGCAACGGCAAGGCGATTGCCCAGACCCGCCCGGCCCAGACCGAAATCGTGCTGGGTCAGCCAGAGCCCATCGATTTTCGCCGCTGAGATTTCAATCAGGCTGGATGTCGATTAGTTCCGCCTCTGGGCACAAGGGCCGCCATTGCGACATAATGGCGGCCTGACCCTGAGGGAGTGACACCATGCAAACCTGGTTCTATGTTGCTGCAGGGGGCGCCATCGGCGCCTGCCTTCGTTTTGGGATTGCCGAACTGATGGCCTTGCTGCTGGGGCGCCACTTTCCTTACGGGACTCTGGTGGTCAACGTGGTGGGCTCTTTCATCATGGGGGTGGCATTCGCCCTCATCAGTCATGGTCATGTGGTAGAACACCCGATGAAGCCGCTGCTGATGGTGGGGATCCTCGGTGCCCTGACTACTTTCTCTTCCTTTGCCCTCGATACGGTAGTGCTGGCTCAACATGGGGCCTATCTGAAAGCGCTGCTCAATATCGGTCTCAATCTCTTCCTCTGTCTGGCCATGGTGGTGCTGGGCATGCAGTTGGTTGCGAGCCGGGTTTAAGGTGTCCGGACGCCAGTGGCTCTGGTAAACTGGCGGCCATTCTTTGCTCTATGGGTGTTTAAGGGATGTCAGAACAAGCAACGACAACGCATTTTGGCTTTAAAACCGTGGCCGCGACCGAGAAGGAAACTCTGGTAGCAGGTGTCTTCCATTCGGTGGCAGCCAAGTATGATCTGATGAACGATCTGATGTCGTTCGGCATCCACCGCCTGTGGAAGCGCTTCACCATCGACTGTTCCGGTGTGCGCAAGGGCCAGAAGGTGCTGGATCTGGCCGGTGGTACCGGTGACTTGACCGCCAAGTTCTCCCGCATCGTCGGCGAGACCGGTCAGGTGGTGCTGGCAGATATCAACGACTCCATGCTGAAAGTGGGCCGCGACAAGCTGCGCAATCTGGGGGTCGCCAACAACGTCTCCTACGTGCAGGCCAATGCCGAGGCGCTCCCCTTCCCGGATAACCACTTCGACGTCATCACCATCGGCTTCGGCCTGCGCAACGTCACCGACAAGGACAAGGCGCTCGCCTCCATGTTCCGGGTGCTCAAGCCGGGTGGCCGTCTGCTGGTGCTGGAGTTCTCCAAGCCGGTCAGTGAAGTGATCGCCAAGCTCTATGATCTCTACTCCTTCAAATTGCTGCCGAAAATGGGCGAAATTGTCGCGAACGACAGTGAAAGCTACAAATATCTGGCAGAGTCCATCCGCATGCACCCGGATCAGCAGACTCTGGCAGGCATGATGGAAAATGTCGGTTTCGAGCAGGTGGAGTACTTCAATCTGACTCAGGGTGTGGTCGCCCTGCACCGCGGTTACAAGTTTTAAGGTTGCCTATGCCGATGGATGCCATGGTCACCGCGGTGATCGAAACCAGCCTCAACCAGTTGCTGGCGCTGGACAAACAGAGCCCGGAGCGGCTGCGCAAACTGGTGGGCAAGGTGCTCAAGCTGGAGCTGCGTGAACTCAAGCCGCTCTGGTTCGTCTTCTCCGAGCGTCGACTGGATGTGCTGGCCCAGCATGAAGGGGAGGCCGATGCGGTGCTCAGCCTGTCGCTGACCGCCCTCGGTCTGCTGAAAGACCCGTCCGCTCTGACCCGCTATATCCGCGAGGAGAAGCTGGATCTGAGCGGTGATCCCCAGCTGGTACAGGCATTCAGCGTGCTGCTGGGTGAGCTGGATATCGACTGGGAAGAGGAGCTGTCGCGCTATACCGGCGACGTGCTGGCCCACACCCTGTTCAGCGGTGCCCGTCAGGCGCGTCGCCTGGTCGGTCGCGAGCTGTGCCGCACCCGCAGCCAGCTGGCGGAATATCTGACCGAAGAGGCCCGCCTCGCCCCCGGCCCGCTGGAAGTGGCTAGTTTCAACGATGATGTCGAGGTGCTGGCCCAGCAGCTCAAGGCCGTCGAACTGCGGCTGGCCCGCTTCGAACAGCAGGTGACCTGATGACCCCGAAGGAGTTCAAACGCCTCTATCGCATCATCACCATCCTGCTGGAGCAGGGCATCGACGAACTGGTGCCTGCCCGCTATCAGCCCTGGCCGGGTCGTCTGGCCCGTCGTTCCCTGTTCTGGCTCAAGAACAAGCAGCCGGATCTCAGCCGCGGTGCCCGCATCCGCCTCGCCTTCGAGGCTCTTGGCCCCATCTTCATCAAGTTTGGCCAGATGCTCTCGACCCGCCGCGATCTGCTGCCGCCGGATATCGCCGAGGAGCTGGCCCTGCTGCAGGACAGGGTGCCCCCCTTCTGTGGTCAGGCGGCGCGCCAGCAGATCGAGCTGAGCCTGGGTTGTCCCATCGAAACCCTGTTTGATGACTTTGACGAGACGCCGCTGGCGTCGGCCTCCATCGCGCAGGTGCATACCGCCCGCTTGAAGGAGAGTGGCCGCGAGATCGTCATCAAGGTGATCCGTCCCGACATCGAGCCTGTCATCGAGGCTGACCTGCGGTTGATGCAGGCGCTGGCCCGTCTGGTGGCCCGCTTCGTGCCCCAGAGCGCGCGGCTGCGCCCCATCGAGGTGGTGGAGGAGTATCGCAAGACCATCCTCGACGAGCTGAATCTGATGCGCGAAGCGGCCAACGCCATCCAGCTACGCCGCAACTTCACCGGCTCCGAGGCGCTCTATGTGCCTGAAATCATCACCGACCTCTGCCGCGAGCAGGTGCTGGTGATGGAGCGCATCTACGGTATTCCGGTCTCCGATATACCGGCGCTGGAAGCCAACGGCACCAACATGAAGCTGCTGGCCGAGCGCGGGGTAGAGGTCTTCTTCACCCAGGTGTTCCGCGACAGCTTCTTCCATGCCGACATGCACCCGGGCAACATCTTCGTCTCTTACGAACATCCGGAAAACCCGCTCTGGATCGGCATCGACTGCGGCATCGTCGGTACCCTCAATCGGGAAGATAAACGCTATCTGGCGGAGAACTTCCTCGCCTTCTTCAACCGCGACTATCGTCGGGTGGCAGAGCTGCACGTGGAGTCGGGCTGGGTACCGGCAGACACCAAGGTGGACGAGTTCGAGTTCGCCATCCGCACCGTGCTGGAGCCCATCTTCGAGAAGCCGCTCTCCGAAATTTCGTTCGGTCACGTGCTGCTCAACCTGTTCAACACCGCGCGTCGCTTCCATATGACGGTGCAGCCGCAGCTGGTGCTGCTGCAAAAGACCCTGCTCTATGTGGAAGGGTTGGGGCGTCAGCTCTACCCGCAGCTCGATTTGTGGCAGACCGCCAAGCCGTTCCTCGAGAACTGGATGCACGAACAGGTGGGGCCCAAGTCGGTATTGAACGCCATCAAGGAGAAGGCGCCATTCTGGGCGGAGAAGCTGCCGGAGCTGCCGGAGCTGGTCTATGAGACCCTGCGCCAGACCCGTCATCAGCAGCGTCATTTCGACCAGATGTTTGCCGAGTTCCGCCGTCACAGCCGTCGGCAGGGGCAGGCCCGCTACCTCTTAGGGGTTGGAGCCAGCCTGCTATTGGCGGGTGTATTCTTGCTGACCCAAAAACAACACATTGAGTGGGGACAAGCCAGTCTCGCCGGTGCAGCCCTCTGCTGGCTGGTCGGCTGGTTGCGAACCCGTTCCCATTAATCAACAACCGCGCCGTCAGGCGCCTGTTCTGGAGAGAAAATCATGGGTGGTATCAGTATTTGGCAATTGTTGATCATCGCAGTCATCGTCGTGCTGCTGTTCGGTACCAAGAAACTGCGCGGCATTGGCGGTGATCTGGGCGCGGCGGTCAAAGGGTTCAAGAAAGCCCTCTCCGACGAGCCGGCTGATGCCAAGGCCGAGCAGAAAGATGCCGAGTTTCCCCCGAAACAGCTGAACGAAGCGGCCACTCAGAGCAGTGAGACCGCCAAACAGAAAGACAAAGACCAGGCCTAAGCCATGTTCGATATCGGTTTTTGGGAGCTGGTCGTTATCGGTGTGGTAGCACTGGTGGTACTGGGGCCCGAGCGGCTGCCGGTTGCCATCCGCACGGCTACCCACTGGATCCGCCTCATTCGTTCGACCGCGAACTCGGTCAAGTCCGAGCTGGAGCAGGAGCTCAAGTTGCAAGAGCTGCACAACGACCTCAAGAAGGCCGAACAGTTGCAGATGAGCAACCTGAGCCCCGAGCTGCAGGAGTCCATCGAACAGCTCAAGGCGGCGGCCCAGTCGGTCAATCGCCCCTATCAGGTGGAGAACGAGATCCGTCCGCCGCGCCCCGAGCCGGTCGCCCAGGCTGAGCCTGCCACGCCGGTGGAGCCTGCGGTGCAGCTGAGCCACGACGTGCCGCCGGTCAACAGCCAGCGGGAGAGCGAGCCGGTGCCGGTCAGCGACTCCGCAGTAAAAGGGGAGGTGAAGCCATGAGTCAGGCCGAACAACCCCTGATCAGCCATCTGGTTGAGCTGAGAACCCGTTTGCTGCGCTCCATTACTGCCATCCTCGTGGTGTTTCTGGCGCTGATCTACTTCTCCAACAACATCTATGACTTCGTGGCCCAGCCGCTGCTCAGCCAGTTGCCGGAAGGGACCAGCATGATCGCGACGGATGTGGCGACCCCCTTCCTGACGCCGATCAAGCTGACCCTGGTGGTCTCCTTCTTCGTGGCGATCCCCTATCTGCTCTATCAGGCCTGGGCCTTTATCGCCCCCGGTCTGTACCAGCATGAACGGCGCCTGATCATGCCGTTGGTGGTCTCCAGTGCCCTGCTGTTCTATGCGGGTATGGCGTTCGCCTACTACGTGGTGTTCCCGCTGGTGTTCGGTTTCTTTACCAGTACCGCCCCTGCCGGGGTGACGGTGGCGACCGATATCGCCAGCTATCTGGACTTCGTACTGACCCTGTTCTTCGCGTTCGGGGTGGCGTTCGAAATTCCGGTGGCTACCATACTGCTCTGCTGGACCGGCGTGACCACACCGCAAAACCTGAAGGAGAAACGTCCCTACGTCGTTGTCGGGGTGTTTGTGGTCGGCATGCTGCTGACGCCGCCTGATGTCTTCTCCCAGACCCTGCTCGCCATCCCGATGTGGGCGCTGTGGGAGATAGGTCTGTTCTTCGCCCGCTTCTACGTGAAGAAAGAGGATGAAGAGCAACAGGAACAACCGGATGTGGAGAGCTGAGGCTCTGTTCGTCACCTGTTTGCCGGACGGCGAGAGGATGACGAAGTCCGCAGGAATAGCAGAACGAGGGGAGCTGAGGCTCCCTTCCTCTTTTCATGCTCCCGTTCGAGGCGTATGGTAAGACCCCATTCGGTAGATGGTTTTCAAATACCTGATATGTATTCCTTTTGTTCGGAACGTCTCATTCCATGATCGATATCGGTTTAAACCTGACCAGCAGCCAGTTCGCCGGTGAACAGCCTGAGCTGGTGGCCCGTGCCCGTGCCGCCGGAGTGGAGGCGCTGATCCTCACCGGTACCGATCTAACTGGCAGCCGCGAGAGCGCCGAGTTGGCCGCCCGCTGGCCGGGCTACTGCTTCTCCACCGCCGGGGTGCATCCTCACGATGCCAAGAGTGTCGATGAGGCGACCCTGCCCGCCTTGCGCGAGCTGGCAGCCTTGCCGCAGGTGGTGGCCATCGGCGAGTGCGGCCTCGACTACAACCGCGACTTCTCCCCCCGTCCGGTGCAGGATGCGGTATTCGACGCCCAGCTGGCGCTGGCCGCCGAACTCCGGATGCCGGTGTTTCTCCACTGCCGCGATGCCCACGCCCGTTTTATCGAGATCCTCCGTCCCTGGTTGCCCAGACTTCCAGGAGCAGTGCTGCATTGCTTCACCGGTTCCGACGAGGAGCTGGACGAGTGTCTGGCGTTGGGGCTGCATATCGGGGTGACCGGCTGGCTCTGCGACGAGCGCCGTGGTCAGCTGCTGCGCGAGCAGGTGGCCCGCATTCCGGCCGGCCGCCTGATGATCGAGACCGACGCCCCCTATCTGGTGCCGCGGGATCTGAAACCGCGCCCGAAACACAACGAACCCGCTTTTTTGCCGCACATCGCCCAGGTGGTGGCGGCCTGTCGTGGTGAAGCGCCCGAGGCCTTGCTGGCCCATACCCGGGCCACCTCCGCCGCGTTCTTCCAACTTCCTCTCCAGGAGTGATTCATGGCTACAACTCTTCCGGGCGCCTTTCCGGGCCGCCGCCTGCGCCGTCTGCGCAAACATGATTTCAGCCGTCGTCTGGTGCGCGAGAACGTACTGACCGTCAACGATCTCATCTATCCGGTGTTCGTGCTGGAGGGGGAGAACCGTCGGGAAGCCGTTCCCTCCATGCCGGGGGTGGAGCGTCTCTCCATCGATCTGCTGCTGATCGAGGCTGCCGAGCTGGTGGAGCTGGGTGTGCCCGCTATCGCCCTGTTCCCGGTGACCCCGCTGGAGAGCAAGAGCCTGATGGCGGAAGAGGCCTACAACCCGAACGGACTGGCCCAGCGCACCGTGCGTGCCCTCAAGGCCCGCTTCCCGGAGCTGGGGGTCATCACCGATGTGGCGCTCGATCCGTTCACCACCCACGGGCAGGACGGCATTATCGATGACGAAGGCTATGTGCTGAACGACATCACCACCGAGATCCTGATCAAGCAGGCGCTCTCCCATGCCGAGGCCGGGGTCGATATAGTCGCGCCGTCCGACATGATGGATGGCCGCATCGGCGCCATCCGCGCCGCGCTGGAAGAAAACGGCTTCATCAACACCCAGATCATGGCCTACTCCGCCAAGTACGCCTCCTGCTACTACGGCCCGTTCCGCGATGCGGTCGGCTCTGCCGGCAACCTCGGCAAGAGCAACAAGGCCACCTATCAGATGGATCCGGCCAACAGTAACGAAGCCCTGCATGAAGTGGCGCTGGATATTCAGGAAGGGGCCGACAGCGTGATGGTCAAGCCGGGCATGCCCTATCTGGACGTGGTTCGTCAGGTGAAGGATCAGTTCGGCGTGCCGACCTTTGCCTATCAGGTCAGCGGCGAGTACGCCATGCACATGGCGGCGATCCAGAACGGCTGGCTGAAAGAGAAGGAGACCATCATGGAGTCCCTGCTCTGCTTCAAGCGGGCCGGGGCCGATGGCATCCTCACCTATTTCGCCAAGCGCGTGGCGCAGTGGCTGAAAGAAGATGCCCGTTAAGCCGGGTTGAAGAGATAAACGAGAGGGGGAGCCGATGGCTCCCCCTCTGTCGTTATGGCTCTCTTTTGGTCACGAGCGGATGATTACAGCTTGGTCCAGGCATCGCTCCAGTGGCTGCCGGTACCCGGTGCATAGTGGCTGGTCGAGCCGCCACACCAGCCGCTGTAGGGCCAGGGTTTGCACTCGTAGTTGCCACCGGCATTGCTGACCCGATCACCGGCCTGATAGCCGGTGTTGGGGGCATAGGCCGGGTAGTCACCTTCGCCACCCCCGCTGCTCTCTTCGGTCAGCGCAACCGGGAAGCGCTGCACCACCGGCTGCTGGCCGTCAGCCAGACCGGTGATCACAACGTCGTAGCTGCCATCGGTGACATTGCTGCCCTGCAGTACCAGGGTGCTGGTGCCATTCACCTGGCTGCTGGTGGTACCGTGGCTGTGGCCGCTCTGCTCTAGAGTCGCGGTGATTTGGACCGGGTTGGCGGTCGTCACGTTGAAACGGATGCTGACCTGACCGTTGACTATGGTGTACTCGCTCGCCATGGCGCTGACGGTGAAGTCGCTGCTGCCTTCGGCGGGTGGCGTTGTGCCGCCGCAGTCGCTGTCGCCCTGTACGCGCCAGACGCCCCAGTCACCCGTGGTGCCCGGCTCTTCGTTCTGGGTCCACCAGGCTGCCAGCCAGTTCTTGCCGTTGTGGCTGACGATGTCGCCGCCCACGTAGACCTTCTTGGCATCCCAGCTGTTTTCACAGACGGCGCCCTGCTCCCTGACGGTCACGTTGCGCTGCTGGGTTACCTGCTGACCGGCGCTGTCGCTTACCTGATAGGTGAGGGTGTAGCGGCCGACCTTGCTGCTGTCGACGCTGCCGCTGACCTTGATTTGGGCGGTCAGGTCGCCATCTTCTTCATCATGGGCGCTGACGCCAGCCATCGGATCGAAAGCGGTACCCAGCTCCAGCGTGGTGTCGGTGACGCCGCTGAATACCGGCTTCATGCTGTAGACCTCGATGGTCCGTACCTGCTCGGTGACGTTGTTGTCGCGATCGCTCACCTTGTAGGTGAGGGGGTAGAGGCCGATGCGCTGGCTGTCTACCGAGCCTTCCACCTGGATCTGGCCAGTCAGGTCGCCATCTTCCTTGTCGTTGGCGCTGACGCCGGCCAGCGGATCAAAGGCGGTGCCCTGCTTGATGCGGGTATCGCTCAGGCCGCTGAACACCGGCTTGCCGTTCTCGTCCGGCGGGGTGATGTTCTGATCGTGGATGAAGGGGCCGTAGCTCTTGATGAAGGCTTCGTTGTAGGCCTGACCGGCCGCGTTGCGACCCATGTCCCAGTTGATGGACCAGGTCATCACGCCGCGCAGGGGCTGACCCTGGCTCTTCAGCTTGTTGAAAGCATCGAACAGATCCTGCGGATTCTTGACGTAACCGGTGGCGGCCGCATCGATATTGGTCGGAATGCCGAATACCAGCTTGTCGTGGGGGATCTTGTAGTAGCCGCGACTGCCGTTGATGAGGGAGTCCGCCATGTAGTAGATGAACTCTTCTTTCAGGGCATCGTTGTTCTGGGCGATCCAGCCTACCCCGTCGATCCAGATGCCGTCGCCACCCTGGTTGTAGAACTGGGGATTGATCCAGTCGTAGTAACCTTCCAGCGCCCGCAGATAGGGGGTATAGAGACCGCTGGCAGTCAGGTAGGGGAACTCGGGCGCCATGGTGATGAGGAAGTTTTTCCCCTGGGCGCGGTAGTGATCCTTGACCAGCCTCAGGGCCGCCGGGATCACGGTCTGGTTGTTGGCGGCAGTGATGGCGGACTGCTCCAGATCGATGTCCAGACCGTCGAAGCCATAGGTCTCCACCAGACGGATGATCTCGTCGGCGAAGGCCTGCTCCTGACCGGTACGCAGCTCGATGTGTGCATCGGCGCCGCCCAGCGCCAGCAGCACGGAGCGGCCCTGGCTGTTCAGCAGGGCAATTTGCTCGATAAACTGGCTCTCGCTCATGCCGGTGGCTGGGTCGAGTTTGAAGGTGGGGATGGGATCGCTGCCGTACACCTTCATGAAGGAGACATCGACCACGTTGTATTGCGGATTGACCTGGTCGAGCTTGACGCAGGGGGCAGTACCGCCCTGATAGCCGGCGCCACCGCACCAGTTGTGCCAGTAACCCACCACGACACCGGACTGGGGATTGACCATGGCCTGGCCGGCTGAGGCAGCCTGCGCCATGGGGGCGCCCATGCCGAGCAGACAGCCCAGCAGGGATAACTTCAGTTTGTTCATCTTGATATCTCCATACAGTACAAAATGGAGCGGTCAGCTTTGGCCGAACGCTCCCGGGGGCAGCCCCGCTGTCATAGGAAATCTCCCTTAGACCGGTAGCTTTGCGTCGCGCCCTTTCGGGTCACTTTGCCTTTTTCACCCGATTTCTGTGCATCACAGAGAATCAAGTGACCTGCATGGCAGGTTGCCTATGATAGATGCTTGAAAATAAATTAATCAATAGTTGGTTTTGATTCTAATTGACTGAAAAATATTGATAATTTGTTACGGCTACCACATTTTGTCAGTTTCCATGATTGAGCATGACGGTACTTGGCTGGCAGCTGTGGCGCCGGTAAATGGCGACTTTTTGCCCCTTGAAAGTAGCGGTAAGAGCCAAAAAAGGCCCACAGATTCATTCTGTTACTGGCTGTTGATAGCAAAACTGCGGCAACTGCAGAGATCCGGGTCGCAATGGCTGGAAAAGTACAGGGTTGTGGCGGATTCCCGCTTGATTATTGCGTGGCTTGGCCACATGTTAGAAAGCCATACAGAGCTGCTAAAGCGGTCTGTTCAAGACCAAACAAGAGGTAACCGGGATGAATAACCCTTTGCTGACAATGGATTCGCTGCCCCCTTTCAGCCAGATCAAGCCGGAGCAGGTTCAGCCTGCCGTCATTCAGGCGATTGCTGACTGCAAGCAGAAGATCAGCGATGTGCTGGCCCAGCGTGATCCCCATACCTGGGATAGCCTGATTGCCCCGCTGGAAGAGGTAAATGACCGTCTGTCACGGATCTGGTCACCGGTCAGCCACCTCAACTCCGTACTCAATAGCGAAGCGCTGCGCGAGGCCCATGACGCCTGCCTGCCGCTGCTCTCCGAATTCCAGACCTATGTTGGTCAGCATGAAGGGCTCTATCAGGCCTATCTGGCCCTCTCCCAGAGCGATGATTTCCCGCTGCTGAGCGGCGCCCAGCGCAAGGAGATCCAGAATACCCTGCGTGACTTCCGCCTCTCTGGCATCGGTCTGCCTGCCGAGGCGCAGCAGCGTTACGGCGAAATTCAGGCCCGCCTCTCCGAGTTGGCCTCCCGTTTCAGCAACAACGTGCTGGATGCGACCCAGGGCTGGCACAAGCTGGTGGGCGATGAAGCCGAATTGGCCGGTCTGCCCGACAGCGTGCGTGCCGCTGCCCGTCAGATGGCTGAACTTAAAGGCAAAGAGGGGTGGCTGTTCACGCTGGATATCCCTTCCTACCTGCCGGTGATGATGTATGCCGACAACCGCGAGCTGCGCGCCGAGATGTACGAAGCCTTCACCACTCGCGCTTCCGATCAGGGCCCCAATGCGGGCAAGTGGGACAACTCCGCCATCATGAGCGAGCTGCTCACCCTGCGCCGCGAACTGGCCCATCTGCTGGGGTTCGCCAACTATGCCGAGCTCTCCCTGGCCACCAAGATGGCGGACAAGACCGAACAGGTGGTGAGCTTCCTCACCGATCTGGCGGCCAAATCCCTGCCACAAGGCAAGGCTGAGCTGGAGGAGATCCGCACCTTCGCCGCCGAGCAGCATGGTCAGAGCGAGCTGGCAGCCTGGGATCTCGCCTACTACGCCGAGAAGCTCAAGCAGCACAAATTCTCCATCTCCGACGAGCAGCTGCGCCCCTACTTCCCCGCCAGCAAGGTGGTGAAGGGGCTGTTCGAAGTGGTGAAGCGGGTGTTCGGCATGAAGGTGCGCGAGCGCCTCGGCATCGACACCTGGCACCCGGACGTGCGCTTCTACGACATCTTCGATGCCGACGACGAGCTGCGCGGCAGCTTCTATCTCGACCTCTACGCCCGCGAGCACAAGCAGGGCGGGGCCTGGATGGATGTCTGTCTGGGTCGTCGCTACCGTCAGGATGGCTCGCTGCAAAAACCGGTGGCCTACCTGACCTGCAACTTCAACGGCCCGGTGGATGGCAAGCCTGCGCTGTTCACCCACAACGAAGTGGTCACCCTGTTCCATGAGTTTGGCCACGGCATTCACCACATGCTGACCCGCATCGACGTGGCCGGCGTGGCCGGTATCAACGGCGTGGCCTGGGATGCGGTGGAGCTGCCGAGCCAGTTCCTCGAGAACTGGTGCTGGGAGTCCGAGGCGCTGGCCTTTATCTCCGGCCACTACGAGACCGGCGAGCCGTTGCCTGCCGATCTGCTGGAGAAGATGCTGACCGCCCGCAACTTCCAGGCGGCGATGCAGATGTTGCGCCAGCTGGAGTTCGCCCTGTTCGACTTCCGTCTCCATCAGGAGTTTGACCCGGCCAATCCGGCACAGCTCCCGGCGCTGCTGGACGAGGTACGCAGTCAGGTGGCCGTGATGACGCCACCGGCGTTCAACCGCTTCCAGCACAGCTTCTCCCACATCTTCGCGGGCGGCTATGCGGCGGGCTACTACAGCTACAAGTGGGCCGAGGTGCTCTCTGCCGATGCCTTCTCCCGCTTCGAGGAGGAGGGGATCTTCAACCCGGCCACCGGCCAATCCTTCCTGAAGAATATTCTGGAGAAGGGGGGCTCGAAGGAGCCGATGGAGCTGTTCCGAGCCTTCCGTGGCCGTGAGCCCAAGGTGGATGCACTGCTGCGACACAGCGGGATCGCTGCCTGAGATTCCTGACCCGCCGCCTGTGTGAGCTTCAAGCAGGTACACTGTTTTGCGGCATAGTGGGATCGAGTCGTGATTTCTGCGACAAAAAGGGACCTTTTGGTCCCTTTTTTCAAGGCTTTTTAATATCTTGCTGATTGCATATTTGCACTGCCCACGGCTCTTCAGTAGAGTCGTGTTCTAACCTTCAAGGAGAGAAAGCCACTTGCCATGAGGCGAGCACTCGATTCCGTCTATCAAATCATCTCCAGTCTGGCTCATTCGAGCGGTCAGGGATATTTCGATACCTTTGTGAGTGAAATCGCCGCTGCTGTGATGGCTGATGTCGTCCTGATCGCCAGCAGGGAATCAAATGCTACCCACCTGACGGTTCAGACCGTCTATCCCTCCTCCCTTGACACCGATGCCCTGACGCTGCCACTGACTGACTCTCCCGATGCCATTACCTGGCAGGAGGGGGAAGCCTGGTTCAGCGATCGTCTGCTTCAGCTCTTTGCCAACGTTCCCCTTGCACAGGAGTGGCAACCTCAGGCCTATGCCGGGATTGTCCTCAGGAATGCAGATGGCGAGACCATAGGTATCTGCGCCCTGCTTTATCGTCAGCCGCAGGCCAATATGAGCAAGGTGATGGGGTTGCTCCGGTTGCTTGCTCCGTTGGCGGGTCGCGAGCTGGCGCTGATGCTGCAACGACAGCTGCCCCCCCCTCTGCCTGAACCGTCCCATGCATTGCAGAGCATGCTGTTCCAGGCTCCGGTGGGGATCGGTAAGCTGGATCTGGCTGGCCGTATCCTCTGGGCCAACCCGGCCATCGAGCAGATGCTTGGCTATCCCCTCGACGAGTTGCTGCAGCGATCCATCTCCGACATCAACCATCCCGAGGATTGGCAGGGCAGCCTCGTTTGCTACGAAGAGATCCGCCGTGGCGAGCGCAGCAGTTTCACCCGGGAGAAGCGCTACTTCTGCAAGGGGGGGCAGATCCTGTGGGGGCGGGTAACCGTCACCCTGATCCGTGACAAGCAGCAGCAGCCGGACTACCTGATGGTGCTGCTGGAGAATATCGATCCTCTCAAGCGCCATGCGGAGCAGCTCAAGCTCTCCCACCGGGTCTATGACAATCTCTCCGAGGCGATCCTGGTCTGTGATGCCGATAGCCGCATCATCTCGGTCAATCCGGCCTTCGAGCAGATCACCGGCTACAGCAGTGACGAGGTGCGAGGCCAGCGCCCCAGCCTGCTCAAGTCGGGGCTGCACGATCAGACCTTCTATGCCGACATGTACCACGCGCTGGAGCGGGTGGGGGTATGGCGTGGTGAGGTGTGGAACAAGCGCAAGAATGGCAAGCTCTATCCACAGCAGTTGATGATTAGCACCCTGCGGGAAGGGGGCAGGATCAGCCAGTACATCGCCATCTTCAGCGACCTCTCCCAAACCAAACTGGCCGAGCAGAAGATCGCCGCACAGGCCAACTATGACAACCTCACCAGCCTGCCCAACCGCTGGCTGTTCAGTCGCTGTCTCAGCCGCTTCTGCGAGCGGGGCGAGCGCTTCGCCCTGATGGTGCTCGACCTCAACAACTTCAAGGCGGTCAACAACAGCATGGATCACCATGCCGGTGACGCCCTGTTGCGGGAGGTGTCGGACCGGCTGGTGAGCCGGGTGCGCACCGAGGACCTGGTGGCCCGCATCGGTGGTGACGAGTTCGCCTTTCTGGTGCCAGGCATCGTCACCCGTCGTCAGGCCGAGGTGTTTGCCAAGCAGGTTATCGGTAGCTTTACCCGTCCCTTCATGCTGGCCAACCAGCATCTCTATGTTACGGCAACCGTGGGGATGACCCTCTGCCCCGTCGATGGTAGCGAGAGTGACGAGCTGCTGCGCAACGCCGAACAAGCGCTGTTTGCCGCCAAGCGGCAGGGGCGGTTGATCGGTACCTACTGCTCCTCAATGCGGGAAGAGGTGCGTCAGCGCCACCAGATGCAGCAGGATCTGGCGGAGGCGATCAAGCTGGAGCAGTTAACCATGGCCTACCAGCCCATCTGGGACAACCGCAGCGGTCGGGTCGCCAAGCTTGAGGCGCTGGTGCGCTGGTATCACCCCCAGTGGGGACAGGTGTCGCCAGCCGAGTTTATCCCGCTGGCGGAAGAGGCGGGGTTGATTCAGGGGCTGGGTGCGCTGGTGTTGTGGCAATCATGCCGGGATCTGGCTCGGTTGCAGCAGTCCGGCTTCCCTGATCTGCAGATGTCGATCAACCGCTCCACCATGGAGTTCCAGACTATCGACCCCGAGGCGAGCGAGTGGCTCAAGGTGATCCAGCACTTCGGGCTCGATCCTGCCGACATCGTCATCGAAATCACAGAATCTCTGCTGATGGAGAGCAGTGATCAGCACAGGGTGCGGATCGATGCCCTGCGCGAGGCGGGTTGCAAGCTGGCTATCGATGACTTCGGTACCGGCTACTCTGCCCTCAACTATCTGCGCTCTTTCCCAGTGGATCTGGTCAAGATCGACCGCTCTTTTGTGCGCCATATCCCCTTCAACGAGCAGGATCGGATGCTGCTGGACGGCATCATCAACATAGTGCACAACCTCGGTATGCAGGTGGTGATTGAGGGGGTAGAGACCCGCGAGCAGCTCAATTTCCTCTGCCAGAAGGGATGTGCCTTCACCCAGGGTTATCTGCTCAGCCGCCCGCTGGCCTATGACGATCTCACCGAATATCTGCAGCTCAATGACAAGGGGATGTTTCTGCAGATCAGTTAGGTGTGCTTACTCCTTCGATGTCATCTGTTCCTGCTTTGCTTGCAGTGTCCGGTAATCCTCGCCGAGATAGCGCAGGTAGATGCGATCCAGTACCCCTTCATCCAGCATCTGTTGCAGCGCCTTGTTGTAGGCAGGCAACAGGTCTGCTTTCTGCTTGCCAAAACAGAGGTAGAGCGGTGTCGAATCGATAAAGGGGGTGAGGGCGCGGATCCTGACGTCCTGCTCCCTCGACAGAATGGGGGCAGAGAAGTAGTCCAGGATGATCATATCGACCCGGCTCTTTTCCAGCATCAGTAGCAGCTGTTTGTCGGAGTGAACCTTGATGGGCTCCCAGCCGGTGAAGTTCCTGATCTTGTCGGTATAGTCATAGCCCCTGACCATCCCCACTTTCAGCCCTTTGGCCATCTCCCACGAGAAGTTCTGTAACGGACTGTCGGTACGCACATAGGCGGCCAGAGGATAGAAGGCGGTGGCAACGTCAGAGTGATAGCAACCGGGGAGAGGGGCATTGTCGAGAATGCCATCCGCCAGCTGGGTGCTGACATATTGCTCGCAGCGCCCCCAAGGCAGTTCAAGCAGGGTGAGGTTCATGCCAAGGCGGCGCGCCACCTCTTGATGGATCTCCACCGAAATGCCCTCTTTCAGGTTGCCCTGTTCGGCATAGGAAAAGGGAGGCCAGTCTACACCGCAGACCTTCAGGTTTGTGCCGCTCTGGGCGGCGAGGAGCAGGGCAATGAACAGGTTCATGGGATTTCCTCCCTACAGCGACTTGAAGGGGCTGTGGTACACTCGGTTCACTGAACTTAGAACGCATCCAAAGACCATGCAAATCCTCCTCGAAGACCCCGCCAAGGCCGCGCAGGCAGACGCGCTGGCCAGCCAGCTTGCCCAGCTCGACCTTCCCCAGTTTGCCCTGGTGTTTACCCCGGAACGGTTGGAACTGCGCAAGCTGGACGAGCCCAAGCTGGGAGCCGTCTATGTAGACTTCGTGGAAGGGGCGGTGGCACATCGCCGCAAGTTTGGCGGCGGTCGCGGTCAGTCCATCGCCAAGGCGGTGGGGCTCAAGGCCGGAGCCACTCCGACCGTGGTGGATGCCACTGCCGGGCTGGGGCGCGATGCCTTCGTGCTCGCTTCCCTCGGTTGCAAGGTGACCCTGATCGAACGCAGCCCTGTGGTGGCCGCCCTGTTGCAGGACGGGCTGGCGCGGGCGGCACAGGATCCCGAGATTGGCCCCTGGGTCAGCGAGCGAATGCACCTGCTGCAAGGCCCGGCGGTGGACAACCTGCTGGCGCTGCCGGAGCGGCCCGAGGTGATCTACCTCGACCCCATGTTCCCCCACAAGCAGAAGTCGGCGCTGGTAAAAAAAGAGATGCGGGTATTCCAGTCGCTGGTGGGGCCGGATCTCGATGCGGATGCCTTGTTGCCTGCCGCGCTCAAGATGGCTGATAAGCGGGTGGTGGTGAAGCGGCCGGATTACGCCGGCTGGCTCAACGAACAGAAGCCCAGCATGGCCATCGAAACCAAGAGCAACCGCTTCGATGTCTACGTGATGGCGGCGCTGGCGGCGGGTTAACAGCCGGTGTGAGCCGCAGATGCAAAAAGGAGGGCCAACGTCATGTTGGCCCTCCTTTTTCGTATTGGATTCAGTTGGTTGGCGCGAAGTGGATCAGCTTCTCTTCCCCTTGCCAGTTCAGGCGCAGGGTCGCCAGTTCTGCCAGACTGAGCCGCTCGCCACTGTGCAGCAGCAGATACTCGACCCCTTCGCTGGCTTCGATAGTGCGGATCTTGTCATCCCATTGGCGATCATCGCGGCTGGTGAGGGTCACCGGCAGTTGCCAGCTGGCAGCAATTTCGAGCCAGTCGTAGAGATCGCAGCTGATGGGTTGATAATCCGGCATGATCGGCTCCAAAACAGGCAGGTTGCTGAGTCAGGCTTCCTGTACGCGGGTCGGCCAGCCCATCTTCTGCTGGCGTTCCACTTCAAAGCGCAGCTCGCTGGCGCGCAGGTAGTGTTCATCCATCCAGCCCTTGGGCAGGGTCAGGGTCAGTGACTCCTCTTCTGCCTGCAGGGTGAAGCTGGGCACTGTGCCCTGGGTGCGGCGCATGCAGAGGATCAGCGCGATGCGCAGGATACGGGCCAGTCGGATCGCCTGACGACCGGTGACGGCACCCTGTTTCTCCAGCGGTTCCAGCTTGAATTCGTCCCGCTGGTTGAACAGCAGGGCCGACAACAGCTTCTTTTGCGCAGGGGTAAAGCCCGGCATGTCGATGTTGTCGATGATGTAGGCGGCGTGTTGCGGCGCCTTCTTGTATTCGATACAGAGGCCGATCTCATGCAGCAGGGCGGCATAACGCAAAATCGGGCGACCGTAGCGTTTGGAGAGTCGCCAGGCCGGTTGCAGCTGGTTGAACGCCTCGACGGCGGTATCGCGCACCCGTTCGGCGTGCTCTTTATCCAGCTGATAGCGGCTGATCAGGCTGTCGGCGGTGCGATCCCGGGCATCACAGTCGTGATTGTTGCCAAGCAGACCGTAGATCAGTCCTTCGCGCAGGGCGCCACCCGCCAGCGTCATGCTCTCGATATCGAGGGTTTCGAAGATGGCGATCAGGATGGCAAGGCCGGAGGGGAACACGGTCAGCCGTTCGGCCGCCAGCCCTTCCAGTTGCAGCCGGTCGAGCTTGCCGCAGGCGATGGCCTGACCCATCAGCTCCTGCAACTTCGGCAGGGTGACCCGCTCGCTCTTCCCTTGCGCTAGCATGATCTCTTGCAGCGCCTGTACCGTGCCGGAGGCGCCGACGCAGGTGCGCCAGCCGAGGGCGCGGTAATCTTCCGCCACCTTCTCCAGCACCGTCTTGGCGGCGGCAATCGCCTGCTCGAAACGGGCTTCGGAGAGCTCGCCATCACCAAAGTGATTGTTGAGCCAGGTGACGCAGCCCATGTGCAGGCTGTTGAGCAGTTTTGCTTCGCTATGTTCGCCGATCACCAGTTCGGTACTGGCGCCGCCGATGTCGATCACCAGCCGGTTGCCTTCCCCGGCAGAGGTCCAGGAGACCCCTTCATAGATGGTCTTGGCCTCTTCCTCGCCCGAGATGATCTCGATGCTGTGGTTGAGCACCCGTTCCGCTTCGCTGAGGAACTCATCGACGTTGGTGGCCAGCCGCAGGGTGGCGGTGCCCACCACCCGGATATTGTCGGCCGGAATGTCCTGCAATTGTTCGGAGAAGAGACGCAAACAGTCCCAGCCCCGCTCCATGGCGGCACGGCTGAGACGAAACTCCGGATCAAGCCCTGCTGCGAGGCGAACCTTGCGCTTTACCTTGGCGACGGTGCGCAGGGCACCGGCGACCTCGCGCACCACCAGCATATGAAAGCTGTTGGAGCCGAGGTCGATGGCGGCATAGAGAGGCGAGTTGTGCAACGGGCCTGTCCTTAGCTCTTGCGCGGCGGACGACGACGGTTGTTGCTGTTGCCACCGCCCTGACGATCCCGCATGTTGCGGTTCACCGGCTGACGGTTGCGGAACACCCGTTTCGGCGGGGTCACGTCATCCAGCAGCGCTTCGCGATCATATTTGCTGACCGGAATGGCGTGGTGGATGTACTCCTCGATGGCCGGCAGGTTGAAGGCATAGTCTTCACAGGCCAGGCTGATGGAGTGACCGCTCTTGCCGGCACGACCGGTACGACCGATGCGGTGTACATAGTCTTCAGCGTCGTCGGGCAGGTCATAGTTGAAGACGTGGGTCACGTCAGGGATGTGCAGACCACGGGCGGCCACGTCGGTGGCGACCAGAATATCGAGCGCACCCTTGGTGAAATCCTCGAGGATCTTCATCCGTTTCTTCTGCGGCACATCACCGGTCAGCAGACCGACGCGGTGGCCGTCATTCTCCAGCCAGGCGTGAACGTCTTCACAGACATGCTTGGTGTTGGCGAAGACGATCGCTTTTTCCGGCCACTCCTCTTCCATCAGGGAGAGCAGCAGCAACATCTTGTCTTCATTGGAGGGGTAGAACAGCTCCTCCTTGATCCGCACGCCGGTCATCTGCTCAGGCTCTACCTGCACATGTTCCGGATGGTTCATGTGTTCGTAGGCAAGCTCCTGCACGCGCAGGGAGAGGGTTGCGGAAAACAGCATGCTCAGACGCTCGGTCGCGGGCGGCATGCGGCGGAACAGGAAGCGGATGTCCTTGATGAAGCCCAGATCGAACATGCGATCCGCTTCGTCCAGTACCACGACCTGAATGTTGCTCAGATCGATCACCTTGGACTTGAAGTAGTCGATGATGCGGCCGGTGGTGCCGATCAGGATGTCGACGCCCTGCTCCAGCACGGCCAGCTGCTTGTCGTAACCTTCGCCACCGTAGGCGAGGCCGAGTTTCAGGCCGGTAGAAGCGGCGATGCTGTCGGCATCGTTATAGATCTGTACTGCCAGCTCCCGGGTGGGTGCCATGATGATGGCTCTGGGTTGATTTACCAGACGGGGTTTGGTCAGCGGGTGGGTAAGAAGATAGTTGAAGGTGGCGGCCAGAAAGGCGATGGTTTTGCCGGTGCCTGTCTGAGCCTGACCGGCGAGGTCATGACCTTCTACCAGCAGTGGCAGAGACAGTGCCTGGATGGGCGTGCAATAGTGAAATCCCTTTGATTCCAGACCAGCCAGAACTTCGGGTTCGAGGCCCATTTGGGCGAATTTGTCGGTCGTTAAGTGTGTTTTGCTCATGGCGGTAGGTTATCAGGTTAGGCTTGCAATAATAAACAGGATCATTTCAAATAGGGCAACTATTGCCTTTGTTGATATGTCAATAAAGCCTTAATTACTGACTGGAGTTGGAGATGAGTGACAAGATTGTTCAGCTGAGCGATGCCAGCTTCGAGGCAGATGTAATCAAAGCCGATGGCGCCGTTCTGGTCGACTTCTGGGCCGAGTGGTGTGGTCCGTGCAAGATGATTGCCCCGATCCTGGAAGAAGTTGCCCAAGAGTACGAAGGTCGCGTGACCGTAGCCAAACTGAACATCGACCATAACTCTGATACTCCGCCCAAGTACGGCATTCGTGGTATCCCGACCCTCTTGCTGTTCAAGAATGGCGAAGTGGCAGCGACCAAGGTCGGTGCACTGTCCAAGACTCAGCTGAAAGAGTTCCTGGACGGCAACCTGTAATAATTAAAGAGGAGCGCATTGCAATAATGCGCTCCTTGTGTTTTATCACCTAGACGCTCATCCCGATTGGTGCTAGTTTATCGCTCGTTTGCTAACCTTTTTGCCTGACTCTTTGCTAACCACAGCCTGGCAATCAAATCCGATCAGCATCAATCCAGCAGACTGTCTCCTCATTTCAATCCTTGCTTACAGACTTTCACCACTATGAATCTGACTGAATTAAAGAACACTCCTGTGTCCGAGCTGGTCAAGCTTGGCGAATCCATGGGGTTGGAAAATCTGGCTCGGGCGCACAAGAAAGATATTATTTTTGCAATCCTCAAGGCGCACGCCAAGGGTGGCGAGGATATCTTTGGCGACGGTGTGCTGGAAATCCTGACCGATGGTTTCGGCTTCCTGCGCAGTGCAGACGGCTCCTATCTGGCAGGCCCTGACGATATCTACGTCTCCCCGAGCCAGATCCGCCGCTTCAACCTGCGTACCGGCGATACCATCTCCGGCAAGATCCGGCCACCGAAAGAGGGCGAACGCTACTTCGCACTGCTCAAGGTCAACGAGGTCAACTACGACCGCCCGGAAAACTCCCGCAACAAGATCCTGTTTGAAAACCTTACCCCTCTGCATGCCAACGAACGTCTGCGTATGGAACGGGGTAACGGCTCTACCGAAGATATCACCGCCCGTGTACTGGACCTGGCTTCCCCCATCGGTAAAGGCCAGCGTGGCCTGATCGTGGCGCCGCCCAAGGCCGGTAAGACCATGCTGCTGCAGAACATCGCCCAGAGCATCGCCTACAACCACCCGGACTGTGAACTGATCGTTCTGCTGATCGACGAGCGTCCGGAAGAAGTGACCGAGATGCAGCGCATGGTGAAGGGTGAAGTGATCGCTTCCACCTTCGACGAGCCTGCTTCCCGTCACGTTCAGGTTGCCGAGATGGTGATCGAGAAGGCCAAGCGTCTGGTCGAGCACAAGAAAGACGTGGTGATCCTGCTGGACTCCATCACCCGTCTGGCTCGCGCCTACAACACCGTTATCCCGTCATCCGGCAAGGTACTGACCGGTGGTGTGGACGCCAACGCCCTGCACCGTCCCAAGCGCTTCTTCGGCGCCGCGCGTAATGTTGAAGAGGGCGGCAGCCTGACCATCATCGCCACCGCGCTGATCGATACCGGCTCCAAGATGGACGAGGTTATCTACGAAGAGTTCAAGGGTACCGGCAACATGGAACTGCACCTCTCGCGCAAGATTGCCGAGAAACGTGTCTATCCGGCCATTGACATCACCCGCTCAGGTACTCGTAAAGAAGAGCTGCTCACCTCAGGTGACGAGCTGCAGAAGATGTGGATCCTGCGCAAGATTGTCCACCCGATGGGCGAGATCGACGGTATCGAGTTCCTCATCGACAAGCTGGCGATGACCAAGACCAACGACGAGTTCTTCGACGCCATGCGGCGCCAGCAGAAGTAAGTCCGGTCAGAAAATGACGAAACCGCGGCCCTGGTCGCGGTTTTTGTTTATCTGTTTTCCGGTCGCCCTAGTAGTATGAGATCCCGATGTCACATGGATGGAGACGTCATGAAGCCTGTTTTCTGGTTATTGCTGGGGTTGCTGAGTGCAATGCCAGCCTGCGTGCAGAGTGCTCCGGTCGCGGTGACAGCCGAGACGTTGCAGACTCACCAACGCTATCTGGCGGGCCGTCTGCAGGAGGGGCAATTTGCAGCCATCGACTCTCTGCTGGCGACCCTGAGCCGCGAGCGGCGGGAGTTCCTGCTGTTGCAGCTGCTGCGGGATATTCCGGTTATCGCTCCTGCGTCCCCCGCGTTGCAACGCTGGGTCGAGGCACAGGCCGACAAGGCTCCCGAGTGGCTGCTGGAGCAGCAGGTAGACGGTTTTCTGGTGCAGCAACCTGTCTACGATTTTGCCGCGCAGGCCCGTCAGTTGCTGGGCGAGTGGCAACTGCAATCACTGGTGCAGCGCTATCGGCAGCAGCTTGCCCAGGGCAACTTCCAGCTAAAGTCCATCTACTACAGCAGTAACCCCGATATTGCCATGCAGCAGCAAGCTCTGTTGCTGGCCCTCGACGCCTTGCCGCAATCGATCTGGATGCGGGAGGCGCAAGCGCTGGCCAGCCGGAATATCTATCTGCCCGACAATCAGCTGTTGCTCCATCTGCTGCTGCGCACAGGTGAACCGGCGCTCTATGGCATGTTGTGGCGGCGGCCGGCAGATCAGGATGCGCTGCGCGCACTCTCCACCATCAACCGCTTCCATCATGGCAATACGGCCAGCTCCCTGCTGATTGCCGCCAGCGGCAATCCCGGTTTGAGAGAGCCGGCCCTGCGCCAGCTGAGCGCCCTCTCTCCTTTGCCGCCACAAGCCCAGAAATACCTGCTGGCCGAGCTCTCCAACCGCCAATACGGGGCGCTGGTGGCCGGTCTGTTGATGGAGGTGGATGAACCCCAGTTGCTCTCCGGCCTTGCCAGACGCCTCGGCCAGCGTGATCTCCCCCCCGCAGCACCGAGTCTGCTGCCTGATTCGGGTACACCCGATGGGCAGCCAGGGTTATAATGCGTGACCTCCTGAACCCGGTTGGGAACTTGCATGAAATACAAGGATTTGCGTGATTTCATCGCGCAGCTTGAACAAAACGGACAACTCAAGCGCATCACCCGCGAGATAGATCCCTATCTGGAGATGACCGAGATCAGCGATCGCACCCTGCGTGCGGGTGGCCCGGCTCTGCTGTTCGAAAATCCCAAAGGCTACACCATGCCGGTGCTGACCAATTTGTTCGGCACCCCGGATCGGGTTGCCATGGGCATGGGGCAGCCCGATGTGGGCGCCCTGCGTCAGGTCGGGGTCTGGCTCTCCTATCTCAAGGAGCCCGAGCCGCCCAAGGGATTCAAGGAGCTGATGGAGAAGCTGCCGATCTTCAAGCAGGTGCTCAACATGCCGACCAAGCGCCTCTCTTCCGCCCCCTGCCAGCAGGTGGTGCAGGAGGGAGATGCGGTCGATCTCGACCAGATCCCGATCCAGCACTGCTGGCCCGGCGATGTGGCGCCGCTGGTCACCTGGGGCCTCACCATCACCCGCGGCCCCTACAAGAAGCGGCAGAACCTCGGCATCTATCGCCAGCAGAAGATCGCCAAGAACAAGCTGATCATGCGCTGGCTGGATCATCGTGGCGGTGCCATCGATTTTCGCGAGTGGCAGGAGGCCCATCCCGGTGAGCGATTCCCGGTGGTGGTGGCACTCGGTGCCGATCCGGCGACCATCCTCGGCGCGGTGACGCCGGTGCCGGATACTCTCTCCGAATATGCCTTTGCCGGTCTGCTGCGCGGCAGCCGTACCGAAGTGATCAAGGCCATCAGCTGCGATTTGGAGGTGCCCGCCAGCGCCGAGATCGTGCTGGAAGGCTATCTGGAGCCGGGTGAGATGGCGCCGGAAGGCCCTTATGGCGACCACACCGGCTACTACAACGAGGTGGACGAGTTCCCGGTCTTCACCATCACCCACATCACCAAGCGGCGCGATGCCATCTATCACAGCACCTACACCGGCCGTCCGCCCGATGAACCGGCGGTACTGGGTCTGGCGCTGAACGAGGTATTCGTGCCGCTGCTGCAGAAGCAGTTCCCCGAGATTGTGGACTTCTATCTGCCGCCGGAGGGGTGCTCCTACCGGATGGCGGTGGTGACCATCAAGAAGCGTTACCCGGGCCACGCCAAGAGGGTGATGCTGGGAGTCTGGTCATTCCTGCGCCAGTTCATGTACACCAAGTTCGTGGTGGTGTGTGACGATGACGTCAACGCTCGCGACTGGAAGGATGTGATCTGGGCCATCACCACCCGGATGGACCCGGCACGGGACACTACCTTGATCGAGCACACCCCGATCGACTATCTGGACTTCGCCTCGCCGGTCTCCGGCCTCGGCTCCAAGATGGGGCTGGATGCCACCAACAAGTGGCCGGGCGAGACCAATCGGGAGTGGGGTCAGCCCATAGTTCAGGATGAGGCGGTGAAGCAGAAGGTTGATGCCATCTGGGATGAGCTCAATATCCTCGTATGAGGCAAACATGACAGCTTTGCTGCAAAAAGTGATGCGATCCGCACTGATTTGAGTATTCTCGACTGACGGGGCCAGGGCTGCTGGTCGTCACTCCATAGTGAAACAATGAGCGAAGCGGGCCGAGCGAGCCCGCCACAAGGACAAGAATGCAACGTATCAAATGCCGCGTAGAGGAACTGCGCGAATATGTCGACACCATCTGGCATGTGGCCCTGACGCCGCAGCAAGCGATCAGCTTCAAGCCGGGCCAGTATCTGCTGGTGGTGATGAGCGATTCGGACAAGCGCCCCTTCTCCATCGCCAACTCACCGACCCGCCCGGGCGTGCTGGAGCTGCAAATTGGTGCCACTCCCGAAAACGCCTACGCCGGTCAGGTGCTGGCCCGCATGCGCGAGCAGGGGGAGATCGAGGTTGAATTGCCGGCTGGCAAGGCGTTCCTGCGCGATGAATCCCCTCGCCCACTAATCCTGATGGCGGGCGGCACCGGCTTCTCTTACGCCCGCTCCATTCTGGAGTACCTGATCGACACGGGCAGCAAGCGCCCGGTGTTCTTCTACTGGGGGGTGCGTCAGGCTCACTGGCTCTATGAGCTGGAGCAGATGCAGCAGTGGGAGCGTGACTACGCGCCGCTGACCTTTATCCCGGTGGTGCAGGAGCCTGAGGCTGACTGGATCGGCAAGAGCGGGCTGGTACACAAGGCGATCATGGATGACTTCGTCAGCCTCCACGACTACGACATCTATGTCGCCGGCCGTTTCGAGATGGCGGGTGCCGCGCGTGAGGAGTTCAAGATCCTTGGCGCCGAGCCGGAGCGCATCTTTGGTGATGCCTACGAATTTATCTGACGGGATTCCCGCTTGGATGACGCAGCCCCCGGTTTTGCCGGGGGCTTTTGTTTTTGTGGCTGCCGCAGTACCTGATCGTACCGAATGGTTGGATTATCGCGGCGTTATCCCATTATTTTTCAATATATTGGCTATGAATGGCTACTAATCTGGCTTGGCTGGTGGCATCTTTGTTTGGATTGACAAGAGTATCCATAGAGCAAGCACAAGGAGGCGCAGTGTTAAGCAAAGAGGCAAGGGGGCAACCCGGGTATGATCGGGAGGCACCCTGCGCGACTGAGCTGGCCGCCATGCCGGAACCCTCCTCCGGTGGTGATGCGTTTGCCCGTTTGCAGGCAGAGATCGCCGCTTTGCAGCATGAAAACGGCCTGTTGCAGGAGAAGCTCAATGCCGCCCTCGATGGCACCGGCATCTGTCTCTGGCAGGGCACCATTCCCACCGGCGAACTGCGGGTCTTCAATCTGCAGAACTTTCAGGCTGGCGATATGGCCCCTCATTTCGATCAGTGGAGCGCCAAGCTCCATCCCGACGATCGCGCCCATGCCATGGGCAGCTACTTTGCCCACCTTGAGAGGAAAACGCCCTTCTACGAAGCTGAATACCGCACCATCAGCCCGGCCGGGGAGATCACCTGGCTGTGGGATCGTGGTCGCGTAGTGGAGTGGGATGATGAGGGCAGGCCATTGCGGATCATGGGCTCCCATATCGATATCACCCAGCGCAAGGCTTATGAGCAGCGGCTGGCAGAGCGTGCCAACTGCGATGCGCTCACCGGCCTGCTCAACCGGCAGGGATTTGGCAAGGCGTTCGCTCTACAGCCGCCACAAGGGACGGGGGCACTGCTCTTTATCGATCTGGATGACTTCAAGGGGATCAATGACCAGTTGGGCCACGCTTGTGGTGATCAGGTACTGCAGCAGATGGCGGAGTGGTTGCGTCTCATTATGCCGGGCTCTGCCCTGTGCGGCCGTTACGGCGGTGACGAGTTTGTGGTTTATCTGCATCGTGATGTATCAAACCATGCTCTGGCTCATCTGGCCGATGCCCTGATCTGCCGGATGCATGGTTACGTGCCCAAACCCGGTTGCCCGCAGCGGGTGGGGCTGAGTATCGGCATCGCCCTGTGGGAGGAGCAACCATTGAGCTTCCGACAGGCATTGGAGGTGGCCGACCGGGCCATGTACGAGGCCAAGGCGCGCGGCAAGCGGGCCTGGTATCTGCTTCAGGTGTGATGCTTTTTACAGGTTCAATACAAAGCAAAAACCCCAGCTGAGCTGGGGTTTTCGTTATTCGCCTTTGGCGCCGAGCTGCTGCTCGAGCTGAGCCAGCTTGCTTTCGAGGGCGGCCAGTTTTTCCCGGGTACGCAGCAGCACCTTGGTCTGCACGTCGAACTCTTCACGGCTGACCAGATCCAGCTTGCCCAGCTGCGCTTGCAGTACCTGACGCATCTTCTTCTCGGCCTCTTCACCCATGCTGCGAATGCCGGGTGGCAGGGAGTTGTGCACCTGCTTGGCGATCTCTTCCAGTTTCTTCGGGTCGATCATGATGTCCTCCTTAAGCGTTGGCGGACATTCTACCGACAATTCCCTCACTTTGCCGAGATCGCGGCGGCTTTTTAGTCGTGATGGTGCCCGCTGGCTGGTCGGGTCTGGTTAATCACTCACTGTTGTTACCCTTGCGCCCCTTTGTTGACGTAAAACCTTGATTCTCTCCACAAACCTGAGCAGAAGATGACCAACATGAGTCTCGTTGGTTGTTGGTTTTATGTTAACGTCTTGCAGTCGCGGTCGTGATGGCCTCGTTGGCTGGTGATGGATAACAACCCTATAAAAAGAGAATAAAAAATGAAGAAGAAGCTAATTTATGCAGCTGTTGTCAGCGCTCTGCTGAGCGGATGTGGTGGAGATGACAACAAGGGAGATACTACCAGCTCCCTGGACTATGCCCTGAGTGGAGCCAATGGACTTCGCCCGAGCGTGCTGGCCCCACGTGCCAGCGACGGTACCCTGAAGTTTTCGACAGAAACTGCTGATCTGTCGAACCCGGTATCTGCCCTCTCCACCCTGGATGGCTGGTCAACCACCCAACCCGTCCAGCTGGTACCGGCGACCGTGACCGGGGTATCTGTGCCGGCACCGGCGGCCAGCGAGTATGCTTCTGCCGTTGCGCCCCTCTACCTGCTCGAGCTCACGCTGGATCCGGTCACTCTGCAACCCAACGGAGTCAAGGGCGGCAAGCCATTGGTTTATGGGGCCGACTTTGTGGTCACTGGCGGGGACGGCAAGCTTAATCTGGTTCCGCTCAAGCCGCTTAATCCCTCTTCCTACTACATGATCGTGGCGACCGACGCCCTCAAGGACAGCCGTGGTGTGCCACTCAAGGCCGGTGGTGATTACAGCAACTTCAAATCGACGGCTGGTGCAACCGTGCAGGAGCAGACCATCAGCAGCCTGATTGCGCTGCAGGAAGGGCTGTTCAAGGCAGCTACCGGGATCACCAGCGATCGGGTGATCTTCTCCGACTGGTTTGCCACCCAGTCCGGTGCCGATGTGCTGCTGGCAGTGAAGGGCGCTGCGGCCACCGTGTTGCAGAGCCCGACCCTGGATGCTGCATCGCTGTGGAAGCAGGACGCCAAAGGCAACACCAGTCTGCCGGGAACATATACGATTGATGCGCTCAATGGCGGGGTGCCCTTCCTGACACAGCTGGCGAACGAGCCATTCTTGCCTCAAGATGATCGGGATGCGATTGCTGCAGCTGTGGCTGCTAATGCCACATTGAACGGCGTCGCGGCGGCGACCAAGGTGTATACCGGTACCGTCAAGCTCCCTTATTTCCTCTCTACTCCAGCGATAGCCGGTTCCTGGGACAAGGCCAAGACCCAATCCTGGCACGGCGCCATTCCCAGCCTCTATGCCATCGCCAACGCGCTGAAAGCGGGTGATAGCGAGGTGATCGGTGGGCTGGTAGGCGCCGGAGTGAATCCGGAGCTGCTGGGTGAGCTGATTGCCGATCCGAGCCGTCAGGCCGATCTGCTGAGGGAGGCGAGCAAGCTGATCGGGGTGACTCTCACCTCAGGTGGCAAGCCGCTGGATGCCGAGCGCAATATTGGCCGTTTCAACCCGCTGCCGACCCTGACCGAAGTACAATCTGTACCGCTGCGGATCTTTGCCCCCACCACTGACCTCAGCACTGTCACTGATGTGATCATCTATCAGCACGGGGTTACCTCCATCAAGGAGAACGCCTATGCGCTGGCGCTGAGCCAGATAGGTGCCGGGTTAGACCCCTCAGTGAACAAGGTGGTTGCTGTCGTGGTGATCGATCACCCGCTGCACGGCGAGCGTGGCTATGCCCTGAGCGGCAGCATGGATACTGTCACCACCTCCGAGAATCCGACTCCCTACCTGAATCTGGGTTATCTGACGGTGGCGCGGGATAACCTGAAGCAGAGCGTGGCCGATCTGCTGGGTCTGCGCCTGGCTGTCGGTCTGGCTAATGCCAAGGGGCTGGGCGGTCAGTTGGGCGGTGCCGGTCTGAAAGTTCACTTCCTTGGGCACTCGCTCGGCGCCATTACCGGGGCCAATCTGCTGGCGGTGGCCAACCAGAAAATGGGTAACGCCGCTGATAGCATGTTCGAGTTTTCAACCGGTGGTCTGTCGATGCCGGGTGGCGGCATCGCCCCGTTGCTGCTCAACTCGCCGAGCTTCGGGCCGACCATCAAGATGAGCGTGCTTACCTCGGGCAGTCCCGAGTTGAAGGCCGGGTTTGAGGCTTATGCTCCCGGTTGCCAGACGGCGGTGCCGACCTGTTTCGTGAACGAGTTCCTGCCCAGTCTGGATGCGGCTACTCAGGCGGGGGCTGCGAGCACCTTGCAGAGCTATACCTTTGCCGCCCAGTCAGTGCTGGACTCTGCCGACCCGATCAATCTGGGCAGTGGCGTCGCCAAGAGCTTCCCGCTATTCGCCACCGAAATTGTTGGTGATGGTGCGCTCAGCTTGCCGGATCAGGTGATCCCCAACAGCATTGCCTCTGCGCCGCTGGGTGGTACCGAGCCGCTGTTCCGGGTGATGGGATTAAAACCGTTGACCGATAGTTACCTTGGCCCCGTCCATCATGCTGCGCGCTTCCTGAAAGGGGGCCATAGCTCGCTGCTGGCCCCTGATGCGAACTTCGATCAGGTTGGTGCGGTCACTTCAGAGATCCAGACCCAGTTTGCCAGCTTCTTTATGAGTGGCGGTGCGGCGGTCAAGGTAACCGATGACACCCTGATCAAGCAGTAACTGCCTATCGCGTAAAAAAACGCCGCCCTTCGGGGCGGCGTTCTCGTTTCTGCAACTGCTGAAAAATCAGGTCGGCTGGTGGTTGCGATCCAGCCAGCCTTGCAGCAGGCCGACCAGCAGACCGGTCAGGTGGGCGATGTTGGCGGTGCTGGTGCCGAGCATGTCGAAGAAGCCGAGCACCATCCAGAACAGCATAAAGCCCATCAGCGCCGGTGGCAGTGTGAGGCCGCAGGCCGGTTGCAGCTTGCTGCGCAGCCAGCAGTAGCCGAGCAGGGCATAGACCACGCCGGAGAGGCCGCCAAACAGCGGGCCGCTGGCAAAGAACTCGGCGATATTGGGCAGGGCAGCGCCCACCAGCAGCAGGATCAGCAGCTTGCCGCTGCCGAGGCGCTGCTCGATCTGGCCCCCCAGATACCACCACCAGAGCAAGTTGAACACCAGATGGAGCACCGAGAAGTGGATCAGAGCGGGGGTGAAATAGCGCCACGCCTGCCAGTCGGTGAACTGGGCCAGCGTCGGGTGGAATGCCAGTTCATCGTAGATGGGCAGGCCGATGGCCTCGATCCCGTAGATGGCGAGACAGGCGATGATCACCACCAGCGTCAGCGGCCCTGCCTGATGGAGGAAGTCGGTGATGGGATCCGTCATCCCCTTGCTGTAGTCGATGCGGGCATCGGCGCGGCCGGATTGCCAGGAGGCCTCCATGTAGCGCGGGTGGGCCGGCTCGGCCAGAAAGCGCTTCACCTCCAGCTGGGCCTGAGCAAGGCGCTGCTCGTCCGCCAACCAGATGGTGACCCCCAGCTCGGACTGGGTCAGCTCGCAGGAGATGCCCAGGGTCGCCAGATAGTCCACCAGCGCCTGCGCCATGCGGGCGTTGTCGAGCACCAGCAGCTGGATCATGCCTCGCCTGCCTCGATGGGAAACTCCCGGCGCCACGCCTCGAAGCCGCCATCCAGACTGTAGACCTCGTCATAACCCTGTTGCAGCAGGTATTGGGCCGCCCCCTGACTGCTGTTGCCGTGATAGCACATCACGATGACCGGGGTATCGAAATCCACTTCGTTCATAAAGCGCACCAGGGTGCCGTTGGTGAGGTGGAAAGCGCCGACCGCGTGGGCCGCTTCAAAGGATTGTGGGTCGCGAATATCCACCAGACGGGCTTCACCCGCGCTCAGTTTCTGGTAGGCATCATGGGCATTGATATGGGCAAACTGGTCCATCGGGATGTCCTGCGAATAGGTTGATTACGGGCCAGTGTACCGCAAGCTTGGGCGCAAACTAACCCCACAAAAGATAAGGGAGCCAGCGGCTCCCTTGTTGATATGGCATGCGGGTGAGTGGGTTAACCGCCCAGATAAGCCTGCCGTACCGCCGGGTTGGCGAGCAGGGCGGCCCCTGTGTCTTGCAGCACCACGTGGCCGTTCTCCAGCACATAGCCGCGGTCGGCCAGCTTGAGCGCCTGGTTGGCGTTCTGTTCCACCAGAAAGATGGTCATCCCCTTCTGGCGCAACTGCTCTATGGTGTCAAAGATCTGCTGAATGACGATGGGGGCCAGCCCCAGCGAGGGTTCATCCAGCAGCAGCAGGCGCGGTTTGCTCATCAGGGCGCGGCCGATGGCCAGCATCTGCTGCTCGCCGCCGGACATGGTGCCCGCCCGTTGTTGCAAGCGTTCGTGCAGGCGCGGGAACAGGGTGAACACCTGATCCAGCAGGCCATGCTGCTCTGCCTTGTCGACGAAGAAGGCGCCCATCAGCAGGTTCTCCTCCACCGTCAGGCGGGCGAAGATGCGGCGTCCCTCCGGCACTACGGCGATATCTTTGCGCATGATGCGGGCGGTGGTGAGGGAGCTGATCTGTTCCCCCTCAAACCAGATGGAGCCGCTGCTGGGCTTGGGTTCGCCGCAGAGGGTCATCAGCAGGGTGGTCTTGCCTGCGCCGTTGGCGCCGATCAGGGTGACGATTTCACCCTCTTTCACCTCGACGCTGACATCGTGCAGTGCCTGAATTTTGCCGTAGTGGGTCGATACGTTGCGAAGTTCTAACATCTTTTTGTCCTTACGACTCGCCCAGATAGGCCTTGATCACTGCCGGGTTGTTGCGGATCTCATCCGGCTTGCCGTGGGCCAGCGGGGTGCCCTGGCTGACCACGAAGATGCGGTTGGAGATGCCCATTACCAGCTTCATATCGTGTTCGATCAGCAGTACCGAGACCCCGAATTCGTCCCGCAGGCTCATGATCAGCTCGTCCAGTTCGTCGGTCTCCTTCGGGTTGAGACCGGCGGCCGGTTCATCCAGCATCAGCAGCTCGGGACGAGTCGCCATGCAGCGGGCGATCTCGAGGCGGCGCTGCTGACCGTAGGCCAGGTTGCCGGCGGCGCGGTTGGCGAGATCCTTGAGCCCCACTTTATCCAGCCAGAAGGCGGCCCGCTCCAGCCCCTCCTGCTCGGCACGGCGGAAGGCCGGGGTCTTGAACAGGCCGGCGATAAAGCTGGTGTTGAGGTGCTGGTGCTGGGCAACAAGCAGGTTCTCCACCGCTGTCATCTCCTTGAACAGCCGCACATGCTGGAAGGTACGCACAATCCCCTTGCGGGCAATGAGGTGGCCGGGCAGCCCCTGGATCTCCTCACCCTTGTAGCGGATGGTGCCGCCGCTCGGGCAGTAGAAACCGGTCAGGCAGTTGAAGATGGTGGTCTTGCCCGCACCGTTGGGGCCGATGATGGAGATCACCTCGCCCTTGTCGATATCCAGCTTGACCCCGTTGACGGCCAGCAGGCCACCGAAGCGCATCGACAAATCAGAGACTTCCATTAACTTCTGATGAGTACTCATTTCTTCAACTCCAGATGAGGACGGGTCATCGGCAGCAATCCTTGTGGCCGCCAGATCATCATGAACACCATCAAGAGGCCGAACATCAGCATGCGGTACTCGTTGAATTCGCGGGCCAGCTCCGGCAGCACCGTCATCACGATGGCTGCCAGCACCACCCCGATCTGCGAGCCCATGCCGCCCAGCACCACAATCGCCAGCACAATGGCCGATTCGATAAAGACGAAGGATTCCGGGCTGATAAAGCCCTGCCGCGAGGCAAAGAAGCTGCCGGCAAAGCCCGCGAAGGTGGCGCCTATGGTGAAGGCGGTCAGCTTGATGATGGTGGGGTTGAGCCCCAGCGATTTGCAGGCGATCTCATCTTCCCGCAGCGCTTCCCAGGCGCGGCCAAGGGGCATGCGCAGCAGGCGGTTGATGACGAACAGGGTCACCACCACCAGCACCAGCGCCATCAGGTAGAGGAAGATCACCTTGTGGTTGGCGTTGTAGGTAATGCCGAAGAAGTTGTGGAAGGTATCAAAGCCCCCATCCTTGACGGTGCGGTTGAATTCCAGCCCCCCCAGCGTTGGCTTGGGGATGCCGGAGATCCCGTTCGGACCGCCGGTCAGGGTGGTCATGTTGTTGAGCAGGATGCGGATGATCTCGCCAAAACCCAGAGTGACGATGGCCAGATAGTCCCCCCGCAGCCGCAGCACCGGGAAGCCGAGCAGGAAGCCGAAGGTGGCGGCCATCAGCCCGGCGATGGGCAGGCACTCCCAGAAGCTCAGTCCGAAGTAGGTGTTGAGCAGGGCATAGCTGTAGGCACCGACCGCGTAGAAGCCGACATAGCCGAGATCGAGCAGACCGGCGAGGCCGACCACCACGTTCAGCCCCAGCCCCAGCATGATGTAAATCAGGGTGAGGGTGGCGAGATCGATGGCGCCACGAGAGGCCATAAAGGGCCAGCTCACCGCGAACAGCAGCACCAGCACTGCGGTGAGGTTATAGAGCTTGGGCGCCTCTTCCGGGCTCGGCAGCACCAGCTTGGTGAAGCCGACCGAGAAGCCGCTGATGGAGGCCTGAAACAGCTTGGCAATCTGGCCGCGCAGCATCTGGAACCAGAAAACAATGGTGGCGCCCCCCAGCAGCCAGGCCAGCGACACATCGAGGCGGCTCACCACCTGCAGGCTGGCGCCATCGGTCTCCAGCTTGAAGCCGAGCAGCCAGAAGGAGAGCACCAGCAGCACCAGGCTGGCGATACAGGCGTGGATAAATTGATGTTTCATCACACTTTCTCCACTTCCGGGCGACCCAGGATGCCGGTCGGCATAAAGAGCAGCACAAAAATGAGCAAGGCGAACGCCATCACATCCTTGTACTCGGTGCTGAGATAACCGGCGGTGAGCGCTTCAACCACGCCGAGCAGCAGGCCGCCCAGTACGGCGCCCGGAATGCTGCCGATACCGCCCAGTACGGCAGCAGTGAAGGCCTTCAGACCGGCCATAAAGCCGAGGTAGGGGTTGATGACGCCGTAATACATGCCGAGCAGCACCCCCGCCACGGCGGCCAGTGCAGCTCCCAGCACGAAGGTGATGGAGATGACCACGTGGGTGTCGATGCCCAGCAGGTTGGCCATCTTGATATCTTCCGAGCAGGCGCGGCAGGCGCGGCCCATGCGGGAGCGGCCGATGAACTGGGTCAGCGCCAGCATGGTGATGAAAGTCACCACGAAGATGATCAGTTGCATATAGGAGAGGCTGGCCTGAAAACCATCCTCACCCCCTAGGGTCCAGCCACCGGAGATCAGGCTGGGCATGGCGATATCCCGCGAGCCCTGTGCCATCCGCATCATGTTCTGCAAGAAGATCGACATACCGATGGCGGAGATAAGGGGGATCAGCCGGTTGCCACCGCGCAGTGGCCGGTAGGCGACCCGCTCGATGCTCCAGCCATAGGTGCCGGTGATGATGATACTGACCAGGAAGGCGCCCCCCAGCAGTAGAAAGGTGCTGTCGATGCCCATCATCATGAGCCCCGCCATCACCATAAAAGCGACATAGGAGCCGATCATGTAAACCTCGCCGTGGGCGAAGTTGATCATGCCGATGATGCCATAGACCATGGTGTAGCCAATGGCGATCAACGCATAGGTGCTGCCTATGGTTAATCCGTTCAGCAGTTGCTGAACGAGATAAAGGAGGTGTTCGGACATACTGCGTTCCCTGTACTTGCCCGCAAAGAGAGGAGGGGGTGAGCGTACTCACCCCCGATCGGCAGATTATTTGACTTGGCTGGAAGTACCGTCAGCGTGCCACTGGAACACACCGAATTCGAAGCCTTTCAGGTCACCGTTAGGTGCCCAGGTCAGGGGGCCCATCACGGTATCGATCGGTGCGGCCTTGATGGCGGCGGCAACAGCGGCCGGGTCATCTTCACCCGCCTTGGCGATACCGGCAGCCAGGCTCTGCACCGCGGCATAGGTGGTCCAGACGAACGGGCCGGAGGAGTCCTGACCCTTGGCCTTGAACGCCGCCACCAGCGGGGCGTTGGCAGGCACCAGATCGTATTTGTTCGGCAGGGTCACCAGCAGGCCTTCGGAAGCCGGGCCGCCGATGGCGGAGATATCCTTGTTACCGACCCCTTCCGGGCCCATGAACTTGGCTTTCAGCCCCTTCTCGCCAGCCTGACGCAGGATCAGGCCCAGCTCAGGGTGATAGCCGCCGTAGTAGACGAAATCGACGTTCTCTTTCTGCAGCTTGGCGATCAGGGCGGAGAAGTCCTTGTCACCGGCGGTGATCCCTTCATAGGCCACCACCTTCACGCCAGCCTTGTCCAGTGCTGCTTTGACGCTGGAGGCGATCCCTTCACCGTACTGCTTCTTGTCGTGGATAACGGCGACGCGCTGGGGTTTGACCTGCTCGATGATGTACTTGGCGGCAGTCGGGCCCTGATCGCTATCCAGACCTATGGTGCGCAGAGTCAGCTGGTAACCGCGCTCGGTTATCTTGGGGTTGGTGGAGGCGGGGGTGACCATCAGGATCCCCTCGTCTTCATAGATGTCGGAGGCGGGCAGGGTATTGTCGGAGCAGAGGTGGCCGACCACGAACTTGACGCCATCATTCACCACCTTGTTGGCAATGGCTACCGCCTGCTTGGGATCACAGGCATCGTCATAGATGACGGCTTCGATCTGCTTGCCATTGATACCGCCAGCCTTGTTGATTTGCTCGACCGCCATCTTGCCGCCGGTGAACTGCATGTCCCCGTACTGGGCAACCGGGCCGGTGAGTGGGCCTGCGATACCTATCTTGATGGTGTCTGCCGCGTGTGCGATGGAGATCGATCCAAACAGAGCCAAAGAAACCGCTGCGCTTACTGTAATTTTGCTCAACTTATGCATTGATTCGTCCCTTAATCAGTGGATTGTTTCATTTACGAGTGCCATTCCGGATCGACATCCCGTGCATCCGGCTATAGGTATGGTTCTATCATTCCTCACGGGGCAATAACAAGCTGTTAAAGATACTAACCAGAGGGGGTTGGGTGGGCTTATTTTGAAATAAATGACCTGTTATTTGTGTTTAATTGGAATTTAGTATCGATTCTTCGCCTTAACATCTTGGTAACCAGAGGTGATTATGATGAAGCACAGAGGATTAGTCTGGTGATATTTTACTCTGATGGTGCTCCCATTTTGACCATTAATCGTTTGCGCAAACAGAAATGAGCGCCTAAATTAGCCGGCATTGACAATTCCGTGGCAGAGCCCGTTAAAACCAAGCCTTTATTCGGGAAATCTGCTAATGTTCCGCCTTTGACAGTCAGGAGACAGAGATGGCCACTATCAAGGATGTCGCCTCGCGCGCAGGCGTATCCATCTCCACCGTCTCACATGTGCTCAACCACACTCGGCGGGTCAGCGAAGACGCGACCCAGAAAGTGATTGAGGCGGTGGCAGAACTCAACTACGCGCCCAACTCGGTAGCGCGCAGTCTTAAGATAAATTCGACCAAGACCATTGGCATGCTGGTGACCACCAGCGTAAACCCCTTCTTCGCGGAAGTGGTGCAAGGGGTTGAAGCGTACTGCTTCGAACAGGGCTACAGCCTGATCCTCTGCAACACCGAAAACCAGCCGCCTCGCCAACAGCATTACCTGAGAATGCTGATGGAAAAACGGGTGGATGGTCTGCTGGTATTGGGGACCGATATCGACACTCCGTTGCGCGACATGCTGCGCATCCACAAGAACGTGCCGCAGGTGGTACTGGATTGGGGGACGGAGTGCGATTTCGCCAACGTCATCAACGACAACGCCCGCATCGGCGCCCGCATGGCCGTACGCCATCTGCTGGAGCTGGGGCACCGCGACATCGTCTGCATCACTGGCCAGCTCTCCAAGCCGACCACCCAGCAGCGGCTGGACGGGGTACGTGATGCGCTGGGCGAGCACGGTCTGACCCTCAAAGATGAACAGGTCTTTGAAGGGGATTACGAGAGCCAGAGCGGCTTCGATGCCATGCAGCGCATCCTGGCCCTGCAGCCTCGCCCGACCGCGGTCTTTGCCTTCGACGATCCCATGGCGATCGGCGCGATTTGCGCAGCCTGGGAAGCCGGAGTCAAGGTGCCGGACGATATCTCCATCATCGGTTACGACGATGTGGAGATGGCGCGCTTCTCCAGCCCGCCGCTGACCACCATCCGTCACCCGAAGGCCGAACTGGGCCAGCTGGCGGTGAAGCATCTGGTCAGCCGGATCCGCAACAAGGAGCTGGAAGTGGAGTCGATGACGGTACAGCCCGAGCTGATTGTCCGTCGCTCGGTCAAACCGCTGCGTTAATCCGCACCCGTTGCCAACACGAAAAACCCCCTCTGTCACGAGGGGGTTTTTGTTTATGGGCGGTTTATTTCAGTTCCGGCCAGTAGGCTTTGTTGGCCTCTATCAAGTCATCGAGAATGGACTTGGCCACCGATGCACTGGGCACTGTCTTGGATAGGGTGATCGCTTGCCACAGCTTCTGGTAAGAGTGCTCGACCCAGGCTTCGACCACCAGTTTCTCGACCGCGACCTGCTGGCCCATCATGCCCTGCTGGAACAGCGGGATGCTGCCCACCTGCAACGGCTCTGGCCCGCTACTGCCGACCAGGCAGGGGATCTCGACCATGGCTTCCGGGTCAAAGTTGGGGATGGCGCCGCGATTGGGAACGATCAGCAGCATCCGCTCCTGGGTATTGAAGGCGATGGCGGTTGCCAGGTCAACGATATAGGAGGCGTGCTCATCGATCTCCAGCTCGCCCGCTGCTGAATTACCTGCCTTGACGATGTCGGTACAGGCGGTGAAGACCTGCTTCTCGCGGTGCTCCATCACCTCGTTGGCGCGTGTGTGTTCCGGGTTGGAGTGGGCCACCACATAGTCCGGGTAGAGGTAGTACTTCAGATAGGTGTTGGGCAGGGTATCCGGGTCGAGCGCCCATACATCCTTTGCCTTGGCGAAGGTATCGTTCCAGCTTGCTTCGGCATGGCTGGCGCTATTGGGCACATAGCCGTGGCGGGCGACGTGCTCCTTGATCTTCGGCATCAGGTCGTTGCCTTCCAGATCCTCGATGCGGGTCCACCAGCCAAAGTGGTTAAGGCCGTAGTAGCGTACCCGCATCTCTTTGCGGGATTTGAGACCGGCAATCTGGGCCATGCGCCCCTCGATCCCGATCGGCATGTCGCAGATGTTGAGAATTTTGGCGTTGGGACGCAGGCGACGGGTCGCTTCGGCGACGATGGCGGCCGGGTTGGAGTAGTTGAGCATCCAGGCATTGGGTGAGTACTGCTCCATATAGTCGACCAGCTCCAGCACCCCGCCGATGGAGCGCATGCCGTAGGCGATACCGCCCGGGCCGCAGGTCTCCTGACCGACCACCCCATGACGCAGCGGGATCTTCTCGTCCAGCTCGCGCATCGGATATTTGCCAACCCGGATATGGGCCATGACGAAATCTACATCGCTAAACGCTGCTTTGGGGTCGGTGCCATAGCTGAAGGCGATCTCGGGAGCCTTCTCTTTCAGCAAGATTTTGCAGGCTTCGGCAATGATCTCCTGACGGGCACCATCGTTGTCGTAGAATTTGATCTCCTTGAGCGGGAAGCGATGCTGATTTTCCAGCAACATCAGAACGATACCTGGAGTAAAAGTGCTACCACCACCGGCAATGACTACAGAGAATTTTTTCATGATCATGACTCCATTACTAAAGACGATTGTTGATGACTGTTGTTCATAATCGATTCCATATTTTCACGTACCTGAGGTACATGCAGACCGATAATTACCTGGATACTATCGCCATGGCGGACGACACCATGGGCCCCTAATTTAATAAACTCCTCATCTGCAGCGGCTAGCTTGCTGTTAACCAGAGATATTCTTAAGCGGGTGGCACAATTATTCAGACTGCGTATATTTTTGACTCCACCAAGCGCTTCGATAATTTGTGTTGCACTATCACTGCCCCGCTGGTTTTTGGCTGCCTGATAATCTGACTTGGAATAAAGCTTTATTTCACTGTCTTCCCGGCCCGGTGTTTTAAGATTGAGTCTGATAATCAGCGCGCGGAATATCAGGAACCAGATGCCGGTAAAGACCAACCCGATAGCGATCTGGGTGAACATCATTCCCGCATGGTTGTGGAACATGGGTATCCAGTTTTGCGGCAGGAACTGGTCGAGCAGACCTCCACCCATGTTGCCGACCACACCAAACAGGTACATCACAGTCGACATGGTGGCTGCCAGCAGGGCGTGGATGGCAAACAGCAGCGGCGAGATGAAGAGGAAGGTGAACTCCAGCGGCTCGGTGATACCGACAAGAATGGCGGTCAGGGTGGCCGGGATCAGCAGGCCTGCCACCTGGGCCTTGTTCTCTTTGGCTGCCGTGGCATAGATGGCCAGAGCAATCCCCATGGCACCGAAAATCTTCGAGTTGCCGTGCAGGGCGAAGCCACCCTGAGGGAACTGTTCAATCAGCGGGCGAGTACTCTGGCTGAACTCCAGCATGTGCTGCGCCCAGTAGAGCTGAATGCCTCCCTCTACTGCCGCTGGGCCGAAGATGAAGGGGCCGTAGATAAAGTGATGCAGGCCGGTCGGGATCAAAATCCGCTCTAGGAAGGTGTATACCCATACCCCGACCGGACCCGAGATCAGCATGAAATTCTGCAGGGAGGCGATGCCCATCTGTACTTTTGGCCAGCCAAGCAGGGTCAGCCAGGCGCAGGGGATCATCACGAAGAAGGCGACAATGGTGACAAAGGAGCTGCCCTGAAAGATGCCGAGAAAGACCGGCAGTTGGCGATCAAACAGGCGGTTGTGCAGTGCCGTCACGATGCCGGAGATGACGATGGCCCCTATGATGCTGGTATCCAGGGTCTTGATCCCCGCGACCATGGCGAGGCCACTTTCACCCCCTACATCCTGACTGAAGTCGACCCCGAAATAACTGCCCCAGGTCATGCCCATGGCGTTGATAAAATAGTTCCAGGTCATGAAACTGACCAATACAGCCAGACAGGCTCTGGCTTGTGCCTTATTTGCCAGACCGATTGGCAGGCCAATCGCAAATATTAGCGGCATATTTCTGAATACTGTCCAGCCACCCTCTTCAATAATATGGATGATCTGAAAAAATAATCCTTGTGGGTTTGCCAGTGATTCACCGACAAACATCGGGTTTTTCAGCATAATTGCAATGCCTACTACCATACCTGCAAAAGGAAAAAGCAGTACAGGAGTGAACATTGCTCCGCCAAAACGTTGAATTTGACTGAGCATATATTGTCCCTTGGTTGAAATAGCTAATCGAATCCTTGCCGGTGTTGCCAGATGCAAATTAGCAACGATAAAAAGAGACCTCATGAAATATCTTGGAATAATGTGATCTGACGCATGCAGTTATTTAGACAAAAATGTCTAACTTTTGCGATATTGTTGTACCTCTTGGTTTTGTGATGTTCTTGCAGCTTTAGTTTAAATTTAAGTTATTGTTTTTATGCAATTTATCCACTTACTTAAGAATAAGATGGTTGGCGTTGTGACCACAGGAGATGTCTAGCAGTGATCTATAAATCGGTGGCTGACCGACTCAGGATCAGGGTAAACGGTGCCGAGTGCCGGGTGGGAGATGTGTTGCCGGGCGAAAAAGCGCTGGCAGAACAGTATGGCGTCTCCCGCATGACCATTCGCAGAGCGGTAGATATGTTGATCGAGTGGGGATTGGTCGAGCGGCGCCACGGCAGCGGCACCTATGTGACAAAAAAGGATGTCCAGCATGAGACCAAAGGTCTGAGCGGGTTTACCGAACTGATGCGCGAGCAGGGGCGCACATTGACCAGCCAGGTACTGGAGTTTCGTACCATGCCCGCGCCACCGGCCATCGCCAGTCAGCTGAGGGTTAAGGTGAATGAACCCGTCTATTACTCAAGCCGGATCCGCTCGGTGGATGGTCGGGCACTGCTGCTGGAAGAGAGCTATATGCCGGTCAGACTGTTTCGCAATCTGTCGGTAGCCCATCTGGAAGGGTCCAAATTCGACTACATCGAACGGGAGTGCGGCATCGCGATTGCGGGCAACTATGAGTGCTTCAGTGCCGTGCTGGCGGATCGGGTTACTGCCGAGCAGCTCCATATCGAGCAGGGAGCCCCTATCCTGCGGCTCACCTCACTCTCATACAGCGAGAGCGGAGAGTTCCTCAACTACTCCATCATGTTCCGTAATGCCAACGACTATCACGTTGACTACCACCTCCACCGTGCCCGCAGCTAGTTCCTGGCTGGTGAGGCGGCGTGTCGTTGAAGAGGGGAGAGCCTGCGAGGGAGGCATTGGCCATAACTCCTCCCTCGGCCCATGCAGATCAAAATAATCAACTCAAATGTTAGTTATCCTTGCTGCCGGATCCGGATGTAGGTAGTGGGGGATGCATGAGCGTGATTGAAGCGATAACCATGGTGGCCGGTATGGTTTATCTGGTGCGGTTGGCGTGGCAGGTGCGCACCGGCTGGCCGGGGCGTCTTGCGCTCGGCCTGCTGGGGCTGGTCTGGTTGCTGGTGGCGGACAGTCTGCTCTGGCTCGCACTGGGGACGGTCACCGCCGTGCTTGCCCTCCGGCATCAGAGGCGGCCGCTGCCCGCCCTGGAAGCGCTCGACAGCCAGTGGCTGCGGGCGCGCACTCGCCATCTGCTGCTGCTCTGCTGGGGGCTGGTCACAGTGCAATACAGCCTGCATATCTGGCAGTTGGGACAGGGGATGAGCCCCTGGCTGGTGCGCCCGGACGTGGTGGATGCCTTCCTGCCCATCGCCGGTGGCCTCGGGCTGCGGGCCTGGTTCGCGCAGGGGCTGGTGGATCCCCACCATCCGGCGGCCACCGTCACCGTACTGGTGCTCTCCCTGTCGGCCCTGCTGCTGGGGCGGGCGTTCTGTGCCTGGTTCTGTCCGCTCGGGCTGGTGGGGGAATGGCTACATGGCCTGCGCCACCGGTTGCTGCCGGGGGAGTGGAGCCCGCCGCGCTGGCTGGATCTTGCCCTGCGCACCCAGAAATTTCTGGTGCTCGGCTTTCTGCTCTTCATCATCCTGCTGGCGGTGCCGGCTGCTGCTCTGCCCGGCTACTTCACCAGCCCCTACCATCAGGCGGCGGATATGAAGATGGGAGCCTTCTTCTTCAACATGACCCTGATCTCGGGTCTGTGCCTCGGCTGGGTGTTGCTGCTTACCGCGACCTTTCGTCAGGGATTCTGCCGCTACCTCTGCCCTTATGGCGCCTGGCTCGCCCTACTGGGGCTACTGACGCCGCTGCGCATTCGCCGTGACCCGGCCCGCTGCCTGCGAAGCCAGGGTCATGACTGCGACAAGTGCAGCCGGGCCTGTCCATCGCGCATTGCGGTGCACCAGCTTATCGCGGTACGCAACCTGGAGTGCACCGGCTGCCTGAGCTGCGTGGCCGCCTGCCCCAAGCGGGCCGAGGCCCTGCACCTTGGCAGCAAGGTGAAGCGGCTTGCACCGAGCCGTTTGCTGGGGTTGCTCTGCCTGTTGCTGCTGGTGCTGCCGTTGCTTGCGTGTGGCCTGCTGGATATCTGGGCCAGCCAGACGCCGCTGGCGATACGGGCTCACCTGTTGCAACTGTTGCCACAGCTGACCCATTAACCGGGGAAGGTGACAGTGTGACCATGGTGCAAGATCACAGGGTACGCACACGGACACCCTCGGGTGTCCGTTTTCTTATTCAGGCGGGAGTGGGTTGAGGGGGCAAGGCCGATATGGCTTACCAGTTGGCGAAATCCACCTCGGGCAGGGTTTCAAAGCCGGGGCGGGCAAACAGATAGCCCTGCATCAGGCTGACGCCCATCTCCCGCAGACAGGCCATCTCTTCGCGGGTCTCGATCCCCTCCGCCAGCGGGGTGATCTTCAGCTCCGCAAACAGTGCCAGACAGTGGCGCACTATGGCTTGTCGGGTCGGGTCATGGTCAATGCCGCGCAGCAGGTGCATATCGAGTTTGACGATGTTGGGATGAAAATCGGCCAGCAGGTTGAGGCCCGAGTAACCGGCGCCAAAGTCATCGATCGCCGTTTTGAAGCCGAGCGCCTGATAGTGATCGACGATACTGCGGAGATGCTGGCTGTCCTGCACCTGCTCCACCTCGGTCAGCTCGAACATGATCTGCTCGATGGGAAAGAGATGCTCGCGGGCCGCCTGCAGGGTGGTGCGAATGCAGCGCTCCGGGCGATAGACCGCATTGGGCAGAAAGTTGATGCTCAGCATCCCCTTCATCCCGAGCCGTGCGGCCAGCGCGATGGCCTTGATCCGGCAAAGCTGATCGAAGCGGTAGCGGTTGTCGTCGTTGACCTGGGCAATCACGCTCTGCGCCGGTTCGTTGTGGATCCCCCGCACCAGCGCCTCATAACCGAAGACGGTGCGTTTGCGGCACTCGACGATGGGCTGAAAGGCCATGGTGAAGTCGAAGTCTAGATCCACCTGCTCCTGACACTGCTGGCAGATTGACGGGGCGGGGGCGGCAGGTATGTTCATGACGTTCCTCTGATTGGCCGTGGCGGCGCTGGGCACTGTCTCAAATGATAACAGCTCATTGCCCCCTGTAGGTTCGATTAGCGCAGCGTAATCGGACGAACGAGAGGCTTTGATTACGGTTGTTGCCGCGAAACAGGAGCGGCCAGCTGGAGGGGGAAGTGCGGCTGGCCGTTATGGCGAGAGAATCGATTTACGCGAATGTCCGATTACGCCTGATGTCTAATCGAACCTACGGGCTAATGATTATATTTATTCTTTGCCGCTGCTTCTTGTTGTCTATTAATGCGCATTTCGAGTTCGTCAGCTAATCCTTTTGGTATCGTATCTGATTTCCTTGGAAAACGTTCTTCTGGTGGGGTTCCTCTTCCAATACATCCGTTTTCAGAGTTTATTTCTGTAATTGCTGAACAGCGGTCAGCATTTTCGCGTAGTAGATAAAATAACTGACCGGCATCAAGAGATATAGCCTGAACGGAAAATCTCCCATCTGACTGGAATAAATGGAAACGAATTTCAGTCCGAGGTGCTGGTTGGTTTTTATTGACGTATGTGAGCATTTCCAAAGAGCTCCGATAAGAGTCATCTTCATCTAAAAGTGGAATTATATCGAAGGTTAATAACTGACTTCCGGGATGTAGTATGGCATCAGAATCATTCCTAAGTCTCACTTTTGTCGCTGCAGCTAAGTATTCACTATCAACCCATGCTTTTATTAGCGATGCAGGGGCATCACCATGATTCATTGCAACTACTCTTAGTGTTGTTCCATCGAATGATGGCATTGTTAATGTTGCCTCAGATGTAGGCTTATGAATTATTTTATAGACAGCAGGAGCTGCAATGCCAATAACAGAAATAAGAGCGGTGAGAAGGGCAAGAGCGGTATTGGAGAATGGGATTAAGCTCCTCCAATCTTGATAAGAATTACATGTTGAGCATATTCGAGCACCAGATGGAATATCGGATTTACATTGTTTGCAATGTGATTCCATTTTAGTAGCATTTTTTGTCACGAGACCCCCAATAGTATATTTAATAAAAAGGCGCCTCGCGGCGCCGTTTTTAATATCATTTACTCAACCAAGATCACTGCAGCAGGGAGATATCCGCGACTTGCAGGAACAGGTTGCGCAGGTTGTTCAGCAGTGCCAGACGGTTGGCCTTGAGGGCTTCGTCGTCGGCCATCACCATCACTTCGTTGAAGAAGGTATCAACCGGCTCGCGCAGGGCGGCCAGACGGGTGAGGGCAGCCTGATAGTCACCGGCGGCGAACAGCGGGGCCAGTTCGGCTTGCAGTTCGGCAACCTGGGTGGCCAGCGCCTTCTCGGCGGCATCGACCAGCAGTTCCGGTTTGACGGCAGTCGGCAATTCGCCTTCGACCTTGGCCAGAATGTTGCTCACGCGCTTGTTGGCGGCAGCCAGTGCCAGTGCGGCATCCAGCGTGCGGAAGTGACTGACGGCCTTGACGCGACGATCGAAGTCGAGCGGACGGGTCGGGCGGCGGGCCAGTACGGCCAGCACCACGTCGGCACCGATGCCTTCGTCCTGATAGGCGGCGCGGAAGCGGCCCAGCATAAAGTCGACCACGTCGGTGACGACGGTTTTGTTGGTCAGCTTGTCGCCGTAGACGCGTACCGCTTCTTCAACCAGTTCAACCAGATCCAGATCCAGCTGCTTCTCGGTCATGATGCGCAGGGCACCGATGGCGGCGCGACGCAGGGCGAACGGGTCCTTGTCACCCTTCGGCAGCATGCCGATGCCGAAGATACCGGCCAGGGTGTCGAACTTGTCGGCCAGCGCGACGGCGCAGGCAACCAGACCGGACGGCAGGGCATCACCGGCAAAGCGCGGCATGTACTGCTCGTTGAGAGCCACGGCCACTGCTTCGTCTTCGCCATCGTGACGGGCGTAGTGCATCCCCATGACACCCTGGGTGTCGGTGAACTCGCCGACCATGTTGGTCATCAGGTCACACTTGGAGAGCAGACCGGCACGCTTGGCTTGAGCTACGTCGGCGCCGATGCGCTCGGCGATAAAGCCGGCAACGGTCTCGATGCGCTCGACCTTGGCCTTGACGGTGCCCAGCTGTTGCTGGAACAGCACGGTTTCAAGGCGCGGCAGGCGGGAGGCCAGGGTCTGCTTGAGGTCGGTCTTGAAGAAGAACTCGGCGTCTGAGAGACGGGGGCGAACCACCTTCTCGTTGCCGCTGATGATCTGGCTCGGGTCTTTGGACTCGATGTTGGTGACGAAGATGAACTTCGGCAGCAGCTTGCCGTTCTTGTCGTAGACCGGGAAGTACTTCTGGTCACCCTTCATGGTGTGAACCAGTGCTTCAGCCGGAACGGCCAGGAACTTCTCTTCGAAGTTGGCGGTCAGCACCACAGGCCACTCGACCAGTGCGGTCACTTCTTCCAGCAGGTCGTCGTCCAGATCGGCCACGCCACCGAAGGCGGCAGCGGCCGCTTCGGCGTCAGCCTTGATCTTGGCCTTGCGCGCCATGAAGTCGGCAATCACCATGCCGCGCTCCTGCAGGATCTGCGGGTACTGGCTGGCGTTGTCGATGGTGAACTCGCTCTCGCCCATAAAGCGGTGGCCGCGAATGGTGCGGGCAGAGTCGATACCCAGAATGTGAGCAGGAACCAGCTCGCCATCCAGCAGCAGGGTCACGGTAAAGACCGGACGCACGAACTGGATGGTCTTGTCGCCCCAGCGCATCATCTTCGGGATAGGCAGCTTGGCCAGTGCGGAGGCAACCAGTTCGCCCAGCAATTCTTTGGCCGGACGGCCTTCGACCTTGGCGGTGTGGACCAGCCACTCGCCCTTGTCGGTGACCAGACGCTCGGCCTGTTCAACGGTGATGCCGTTGCCACGGGCCCAGCCTTCGGCAGCCTTGGTCGGCTTGCCTTCGGCATCGAACGCCTGCGCCACGGCCGGGCCGCGCTTCTCGACGCTCTTGCTCGGCTGTTCGCCGGCCAGCTCGCTTACCTTCAGCGCCAGACGGCGCGGTGAGGCAAACCACTCGACGTCGCCAAAGGCCAGATCGGCCTTGGTCAGTTCGGCTTTGAAGTTGTCGGCAAAGGCTTCGGCCAGGGAGCGCAGGGCTTTGGGCGGCAGCTCAGCAGTACCGATCTCTACCAGAAATGTATGTTGTGCCATGTCCGTTCCTTAACCTTGCTTGTTCTCACTGCGCTGACACATCGGGAAGCCCAGCGCTTCGCGGGAGGCGTAGTATGCCTCTGCCACGGCCTTGGTCAGGGTGCGAATGCGCAGGATGTAGCGCTGACGCTCGGTGACCGAGATGGCCTTGCGGGCATCCAGCAGGTTGAAGGAGTGAGCGGCTTTGAGGATGCGCTCGTAGGCAGGCAGCGGCAGCGGTTTTTCCAGTGCCAGCAGATTCTGGGCTTCCTTCTCGTACTGCTCGAAGCAGTGGAACAGGAACTCCACATCGGCGTGTTCGAAGTTGTAGGTGGATTGCTCCACTTCGTTCTGGTGGAACACGTCGCCGTAGGTGGTCTTGCCCAGCGGGCCGTCAGACCAGACCAAATCGTAGACGCTGTCCACGCCCTGAATGTACATGGCTAGACGCTCGAGACCGTAGGTGATCTCGCCGGTGACCGGCTTGCACTCGAGGCCGCCAACCTGCTGGAAGTAGGTGAACTGGGTCACTTCCATGCCGTTCAGCCACACTTCCCAACCCAGACCCCAGGCACCCAGAGTCGGGTTTTCCCAGTTGTCTTCCACGAAGCGGATGTCGTGGATTTCAGGATCCATGCCCAGCTCTTTCAGGGAGCCCAGATAGAGTTCCTGAATGTTGTCGGGGGAAGGCTTGATGATCACCTGGAACTGGTAGTAGTGCTGCAGGCGGTTCGGGTTTTCACCGTAGCGGCCGTCAGTCGGACGGCGGGACGGTTGCACGTAAGCGCAGGCGATGGGCTCCGGGCCCAGGGCACGCAGACAGGTCATGGGGTGGGAAGTACCGGCACCCACTTCCATATCCAGCGGCTGAATGATGGTACAGCCCTGGCGGGACCAATAGTCCTGCAGCTGCAGGATCAGGCCCTGAAAGGTTTTGACATCGAATTTTTGCATAATTTTTTTCGCGCGAAGTGAAAATCAGAGCAAGATTTGCTGAATGTGAACCGAGGGAGTATACCGTCTGGCATGGTCGGATAATAGGCGAAATTGCAGCGGATTCGCGGGATGGTGCTGCGCCCTGGCTGGTCGGGCGGGATGTCCGGTATATGATGTGAGCAGTGCCGCCTGCAGAGTGGGCAGGGTCGGGCAAACCGCTGAAATAACGAGGGAGAGGAAATGGAACTGCGCTGCGCCTGGGTGACCAAGGACCCGGAATACATTGAATACCATGACAAACAGTGGGGCAGGCCGGTCTATGACTCGCGTGAGCTGTTTGCCAAGCTCTGCCTCGACGGCCAGCAGGCGGGGCTGTCGTGGATCACCATCCTCAAGCGCACCGATAGCTATTACCGCGCCTATGCCGACTTTGATCCGGTGCAGATTGCCCGCTTCGACGAGCAGGATGTGGAGCGGCTGATGCAGGACAGCGGCATCATCCGCAACCGGCTCAAGGTGCAGTCGATCATCAGAAATGCCCGCGCTTATCTGGCGTTGCAGGAGCAGGGGATCGACTTCGCCGACTACCTGTGGGGCTTTGTTGGCGGCGCCCCCATCGTCAACCAGCGGCAGGGCAACGGCGATATTCCGGCGACCTCGCCGGAGTCGGATGCCATGTCGAAAGCGCTCAAGAAGCTCGGCTTCAACTTCGTCGGCAGCACCATCTGTTACGCCTTTATGCAGGCGGTGGGGATGGTGAACGATCATCTGGTCAGCTGTCCTTGCCACGCCGAGTGTCAGTTACCGCGCTGACGGCCCGCCGATCGGCCAAAAAAACATCACTCTCGCCGTCGATTCAGGTTTGCGTCAGACAATGGCGTGCCAGCGCGTTACAATCCGGCCCCCGGCATGGTGCCGGATTGTTTTCACAGAGGTTTTTTCATGCGAGCCAAGATCCTGGTGCCTGCTCTGGCACTGACCGTTGCCCTGAGCGGCTGTACCACCAACCCCTACACAGGTGAATCCCAGACCTCCAAAGGTGCCTGGGGCGCGCTGGCTGGCGCCGCTGCCGGTGCGGCCGTAGGTGCGCTCTCCTCCAGCAAGGGTGACCGCAAGAAGGGCATCCTGACCGGCGTTGCTGCTGGCGCGGCCCTGGGCGGCGGTATCGGCTACTACATGGACGTGCAGGAAGCCAAGCTGCGCGAGAAGCTGCAGGGCACCGGCGTCAGCGTGACCCGCAATGGCAATGAGCTGATCCTCAACATGCCGAACAACGTGACCTTCGACAGCTCCAGCTCCCAGCTGAAAGCGGCCGGTGCCAACACCCTCTCCGGCGTGGCCATGGTCGTTGCCGAGTTCGACAAGACCCGCCTGAACGTGGTCGGTCACACCGACAGTACAGGTTCCCGCGACCTTAACATGAAGCTCTCCCGCGATCGTGCCGATGCCGTTGCCGCTCAGCTGATTGGTCAGGGCGTAGCAGGTAGCCGCATCTCCACCACCGGCGTAGGCCCGGATCAGCCGGTTGCTACCAACAGCACCGCCGCTGGCAAAGCCCAGAACCGTCGCGTGACCATTACCCTGACCCCGACCGCCTAAGTCGCTCAGGTCTTGGTAACGAAAAGGCCCCGCCAGTGATGGCGGGGCCTTTCTATTGGCGCCGTTGCGAGCAATGGCGCCTTGTTGTTTGCTCCCTTCTCCCCTCGTGGGCGAAGGGGCGGGGATAAGCGCCTCTTAGACAGCTGCAGTCAGCTGCACTTCCACCTTGTAGCCTTCGTGGGCCAGGCGAGCTTGTACGCAGGCGCGCACGGGGGCGGTGCCAGCCGGGATCCAGGCATCCCACTGCTCGTTGAAGGCAGCGATATCCTGAATGTCTTTGAGATAGATGTTGGCCATCAGAATTTTGTCTACGCCGGAGCCGTTGGCTTCCAGCAGGCGCTGCAGGCTTGCCAGCACTTCGCGGGTCTGCTGGTGGATGTCGGCCTCTTCGCTGACGGGCACTTCCACCACATAGAGGGTGCCATTGTGGATGACCACATCTGACCAACGCTGGGTGGTGCCGATTCGGGTAATGGTTGTCATGGAGTGCTCCGGTACGGGGGCTTATTGACCCTTGCGGATCAGGTAGCGGTAGGGGGCCTGCTCTGTCTCGCTGGCGACCAGGGTGTGATCCATAAAGCGGCAGAAACTGGGGATGTCGCGGGTGGTTGAAGGATCGTCGGCGCTGACCAGCAGGGTCTCGCCATCCGCCATCAGCCGCACTTTCTTGCGAACCATCATAACGGGTTCTGGGCAACGAAGCCCGATTGCGTCCAACTCGTGGGTTGCGCCGCAGAATAAATCACTCATCTATTATCAACCTTCAACCTATTCGGCTGCCAATGATACTCAGGGCTAAAAAATAATCAAACAAACGCCCCATCAACCAGCATATGTAACCGAAATGTTATTCGGCCCTATCCAGCTTGCGCCGGACGAGTAATATAAAAATTGAACCATATTCAACAAGGAGGTGAATATGCAGGTCTCCTACGGCAGATTACAAGCCTATGCAGGCATGGGGTTCTTGTCCTTCGCCATGATAGTGATGGGCAGCCCGATCGGGAATACCGGTACCTGGTTCGGCTCCATGGTGATGGTCGGGTTGGGGCTCTGGATCGAGCTCAGCGATTACTATGACGAGGATGAGGACGAGAACGATCAATCCTGAATCGGATGACGATTCAACAACAAAGGCGGAGCAATTCCGCCTTTGTCATTTCTGCCGTTTGGCAATGTGCCCGGATCAGCGGGTCGAGCGCATCGCCCGCTCCAGATGCAGCGCCGTCTGCTCCGGGTTGGCCTTGGGATCGTTGAAGAAGTTGCTCAGCACATCGAGGATCGCCTGCCGCATATTGGTCGGCGTCGCCATCCCTTCTGCCATGCTGGGCAGCAGGTTGTCCTGCTTTTCCGCCAGCAGGAAGTCCTGATAGGAACGGACGGCGCAGCGGTCGAACTTGCTCATGTCGGGATTGGTCAGCGCCGGGATCGACCCCTTCACCCGATTGAACTCCTCCTGAAATTTCGGCGTCATCAGCAGTTGGGCCAGATCGCCCTGCGCCTGCAGCTGGGCCGGATCCCGCTGTTTGAACATGGCGATGGAGTCTAGGTTGTAGCTGAACAGTCCGGCGCTGCCCGGGCTCGGCAGGCAGGCGATATCCTCACCCGGCCGGTAGTTACCGGCACTCAGTTCACCCTTCACCCAGTCCCCCATCACCTGCATGGCGGCGCCACCGCTCTCCAGCAGATTGGTGGCCTGATGCCACTTCATACCGGCGTATTTTTGCGGCACATAGGCGCGCAGCTGCTGGAAACGGGTCAACACCCGCACCATGTCAGGGCCGGTCAGGGTGGCGCTGTCCTGCTCGAGGAACGCCTTGCGATAGAATTCTTTTCCGCCCTCACCGAGTGCCACCGTTTCAAACAGTACCGCCAGCTGCCAGGGCTCGTTGCCAATGGCGAGCGGGGTGATGCCCCGTTTTTTAAGCTGGTCGGAGACGGTGACAAACTGGGCCCAGTCGGTGGGCGGAGCCAGCTTGTTGCGCTCGAAGATTTTGCGGTTGAGCCACAGCCAGTTGACCCGGTGGATGCCGGTGGGCACCGCCATCAGGGCGCCATTCTGACTGAGGGTGGCGCGCACCATGGGCGGCATCTGACTGTACCAGCCGAGGTGCTCGGCCATAGGGGTGAGATCGCGCAAAAAGCCGAGTCCGGCCCACTCCTTGAGCTCGTAACCCTTGAGGTGGGCCGCTTCGGGCGGGTTGGCCGCCAGCGCCCGGCTCTTCAATACCGTCATGGCGCTCTTGCCGCCGCCGCCCTGTACCGCGAAGTCGTTCCATTGGTTGCCCTGTCGAGTCCACTCGGATTTGAGCACTTCGACCGCTTTCGCTTCGCCGCCGGACGTCCACCAGTGCAGCACTTCCACCTGGGAGGCGGCAACGGGAGCAGAGAGCAGGGCGATGACAGAAAAAGACAACCACTTCATAAGGTTACTGCCTTGGTAGGGAGAGCGTGGCCTGCAGGCCACCTTGCGGACGGTTTTCCAGCACCAGATCGCCGCCGTGGGCGTGGGCTATGTTGCGGGCGATGCCAAGGCCGAGGCCGGTGCCAGCCTGATCCGTGCTGAGCCGGTAATAGGGCTCGAAGATGCGCTCGAACTGGTCATCCGGCAGGCCGGGGCCCTCATCCATGATGAAGAGAATCAGCATCTCCTCATCATCCATGATGATGATGCGCACCTTCTGGCCGTACTTGATGCCGTTGTCCACCAGATTGCCGATGCAGCGTTTGAGCGCCAGCAGCTTGCCGCGGTAGGGCCACTTGCAGTGCCCTTCGATGGTCAGCCGCTCGTCGTGCAGGTTCATCGACTCCGCCATCTGCTCAAGCAGGGCGTTGATGTCGATCTCCTCGATATTCTCGTGAATGTCGGTCTCTTTGACCGTCTGCAGCGCCCCTTTCACCATCAGCTCCAGTTCGTCGAGATCCTTGTTGAACTTGGCGATCTGTACCTCGTCATCGAGCAGTTCGACCCGCAGCCGCAGTCGGGTGATGGGGGTCTTGAGGTCGTGGGAGATGGAGCTGAACAGCCGTTCTCTATCATCGATATAACGGCGGATGCGGTGCTGCATGATGTTGAAGGCGCGGGTCGCCGCCACGATTTCCGACGCCCCTTCCTCTTTGAGCGAAGGTTGATCGATATCCTTGCCGAGATTGACCGCCGCCTTGGCGAGACGGCGCAGTGGCCGGGTCTGCCATCGCACCAGCATAAAGGTGAAGAAGCAGAGGAACACCGTCATCAGGGCGATGAAACGCACCTGGTTGCTCGGCATCACGGTATCGTCGAGGGTCATGTAGGGGGCGGGCAGCAGGGCCGCCAGATAGAGCCACTCCCCCTTTTCAATCTCGATCTGGGTCACCAGTACCGGTGGATTGAGCGGCTCCAGCGACAGGGTGTAGCGGGCCCAGGAGGAGGGGAGATCCGCCAGCAGGGTGTCGTTGTTGAAGACGTGGAGGTCATCGGGTCGGGAGAAGTCCACCTTGATCGCCATGGCGTCGGAGAGCTTGCGGGTCAGTACCCCCTGCACTTCCTGCAACACCAGCATCTTGCGCTCGCTGTCGGGGATGGCGTTGATGTGGATCTCCTCTTCGTTGAGCGAGACGAAGAAGCGGCTGCCCCCCATGTTGCGCAGCTGGTCGAGGGCGATATGACGATACTGCAGCGGTAGGGATTTGAAGAAGTTGACGGTAGAGGCGGCTGAGAGTGCCAGGTTGCGAGTGGTGCTGATCATCCCTTCCAGCTCCCGCTTCTGGATCTGCTGCATCCAGATGCCGGTCAGAATGGTCTGGGAGAGCAGAATGGCCAGCAACAGCAGCAGGATCATTCGTGACAGCAGGGAGCGGGGCACCAGTGCCCCCCAGGACCACTTGTTGCTCATGGCAGCTCGTGCACCTCGGCAATCAGCATGTAGCCACTGCCGCGAATGGTCTTGATGATGCGCGGGCTCTTGCCGTTGTCGCCCAGCTTCTGGCGCAGACGGCTGATCTGTACGTCGATGCCGCGCTCCATCGGCAGGCTTTCGCGGCCGCGGGTGGCATCCGAGATGGTGTCGCGATCCAGCACCACGCCGGGCTGTTGCAGGAACATGCCGAGCAGCATGGCATCGCTGCCGGAGAGATCCAGCAGGCTGCCATCGTCATGGGTCAGCTGGTGGCTCAGGGTGTCGAGGGTCCACTCGGCAAAACGCAGTCGGCGGCTCGGCTCTTTCTCTTTTTCCGGCTGGCGGAATTCGGCGCGGCGCAGCAGTGCCTTGATGCGGGCCTGCAGTTCACGGGGGCTGAACGGCTTGGCGATATAGTCGTCGGCACCCAGTTCCAGACCGATCACCCGATCCGCTTCGTCGGAGGCGGCTGTCAGCATGATGATGGGCACCTGGGAGTCACGACGGATCTGCTGGCAGAGGGTAAAACCGTCCTCGCCGGGCATCATGATGTCCAGAATAATCAGGTCCGGGCTGTGCTGGGCGAGTTGCTGGCGCATCTCGTTGCCCTCCGCCGCCGTCAATACCTGAAAGCCCGCCCGGGTCAGGTACTCATTGAGCAGCTCGCGGATCTCTTGGTCGTCATCGACGATCAGCAGTTGTTTGCTCATTGACATATGTATGTGCATCCACCCATTTTTTTGTGCAGATTGAACCTGTCGGGGGAGTAAAAAGCAAGCAAGCCCCCTATCTAATGTGAGGTTTAAGGCAATAACAGCCTATTGATAAGATTAAAACGAAAAAAGGCCGACCCAAACGGGACGGCCAACAGACAGCTTCTGACCACTGACGAGCACCCCGTGTGGCGATCGTCACAGACTTGAAAAGAGGCCAGTCAGACTGGCCCCGAAAAGGGACAACTCTCAGTAGTGCATCCCGTCGATCCGGCTGGTTATCACACCCGTTCAAACACGGTGGCGATGCCCTGGCCCAGACCGATACACATGGTGGCAACCCCCAGGGTGGCATCCTTCTCCTCCATCAGATTGATGAGGGTGGTGGAGATGCGGGCGCCGGAGCAGCCGAGCGGGTGACCCAGCGCAATGGCGCCGCCGTTCAGGTTTACCTTGTCGTCCACCAGATCCTGCAGACCCAGATCCTTCACGCAGGGCAGGGACTGGGCGGCAAACGCCTCGTTCAGCTCGAACAGGTCGATATCACCGACAGTCAGACCGGCACGCTTGAGCGCCTTCTGGGTGGCCGGCACCGGGCCGTAACCCATGATGGCGGCGTCACAGCCGGCGATGGCCATGGCACGTACCTTGGCGCGCGGCGTGAGGCCGAGGGCCTTGGCGCGATCCGCGCTCATCACCAGCATGGCGGCGGCGCCATCGGACAGCGCCGAGGAGCTACCGGCGGTGACGGTGCCGTTGACCGGATCAAACACCGGGCGCAGCTGGCTCAGGGTTTCGACCGTGGTCTCCGGGCGGATCACCTCGTCATAGTCGTAGAAGAAGCGGGCGCCGCTGGCGTCGTGGCCTTCCAGCCCGACGATCTCCTTGGCAAAACGCCCTTCCACGGTTGCTGCGTGGGCGCGGCGGTGGGAGCGGGCGGCAAACTCGTCCTGCTGCTGACGGCTGATGCCGTGCAGCTTGCCGAGCATCTCGGCGGTCAGTCCCATCATGCCGGAGGCTTTCGCCACCGACTTGGCCATGCCCGGGTGGAAGTCGACGCCGTGGCTCATCGGCACGTGACCCATGTGCTCAACGCCGCCGATGATGAAGATATCCCCATCACCTACCTGAATGGCGCGGGAGGCGTCATGCAGCGCCTGCATACTGGAGCCGCACAGACGGTTGACGGTGACCGCCCCCACCTGCTTCGGAATGCCGGCCAGCAAGGCGGCGTTGCGGGCGATGTTGAAGCCCTGCTCCAGGGTCTGCTGCACGCAGCCCCAGTAGATATCCTCGATCTCGTTCGGGTCGAGGTTGGGGTTGCGCAGCAGGATGGATTTCATCAGGTGCGCGGACAGATCTTCTGCACGCACGTTGCGGAAGGCGCCGCCCTTGGACCGGCCCATCGGGGTCCGGATACAGTCGACAATGACTACGTCTTTCATGAATGGATCTCCTTTCCGCAATCAGTAGAAGGTTTTGCCTTGGGCGGCCATCTCGCGTAAGCGGTCGCTGACGCGGTAGAGCGGGCCCAAGTCGGCATACTGGTCGGCCATGGCCACGTAGCGATCCAGACCAATGGTGTCCAGATAGCGGAACACGCCGCCGCGGAAGGGAGGGAAGCCCAGACCGTAGACCAGTGCGATGTCGGCTTCGGCTGGCGTGGCGACAATGCCCTCTTCCAGACAGAGCACCACCTCGTTGATCATCGGGATCATCATGCGAGCGATGATGGCGTCCTTGTCGAAATCCTGTTTCGGCTTGGCGATGGGGGCCAGCAGCTCGTAGCTGGCGGCGTCGGCCACCTTCTTCGGCTTGCCCTTCTTGTCCTGTTCGTAGGCGTAGAAGCCCTTGCCGTTCTTCTGACCGAAGCGGTTCACTTCGTACATCACGTCGATGGCGGTGCGACCTTCCTTGCTCATGCGTGCCGGGAAGCCCTGCGCCATCACGTCACCGGCGTGGTGGCCGGTGTCGATGCCGACCACGTCCAGCAGGTAGGCGGGGCCCATCGGCCAGCCGAACTCTTTCTCCATCACCTTGTCGACGGCCGCGAAGTCGGCACCATCGGCGACCAGCTTGTTGAAGCCGAAGAAGTAGGGGAACAGCACGCGGTTGACGAAGAAGCCAGGGCAGTCGTTGACCACAACCGGGGACTTGCCCATGGCGGCGGCGTAGGCCACCACGCGGTTGATGGTTTCATCGGAGGTCTGCTCGCCGCGGATGATCTCCACCAGTGGCATGCGGTGCACCGGGTTGAAGAAGTGCATGCCGCAGAAGTTCTGCGGGCGCTTCAGCCCCTTGGCCAGCAGGGAGATGGGGATGGTGGAGGTGTTGCTGGCGAGCACGGCGTCTTCGCCAATGATCCCTTCCACTTCGCCCAGTACGGCGGCTTTCACCTTGGGATTCTCGACCACGGCTTCGACCACCACATCCACATGCTTGACGTTGTCATAGCTGAGGGTCGGGGTAATGGCGGAGAGTACCTGGCCCATCTTGATGCCATCGATGCGGCCCTTCTCGAGCTGGCCATTGAGCAGCTTGGTGGCTTCGCCCATGCCAAGTGCCAGCGCCTTCTCGTTGATATCCTTCATCACCGCCGGAATGCCCTTGCTGGCAGACTGGTAGGCGATGCCGCCGCCCATGATGCCGGCACCCAGTACGGCGGCGTGGCTGGTGGCCTTGCTCGCCTGCTTGGCAGCCTTCTTGGCCAGTGCCTTGATGTGCTGATCGTTGAGGAAGATACCGACCAGTGCCTTGGCCACGTCGGTTTTGGCCAGCTTGATAAAGCCCTGTGCTTCAACGACCAGCGCCTCGTCACGGCCCATGCCAGCAGCGGCTTCGACGGTTTTCACCGCGGTCATCGGCGCCGGATAGTGTTTGCCCGCCACGGCGGCAACCATGCCGGCGGCGGTGGTGAAGCTCATCATGGCTTCCAGTTTGGAGAGGCGCAGCGGGGCTTTTTTGGCGGCGCGGCGGCTCTGCCAGTCCAGCTTGCCCGCGATGGCGTCTTTGATCATCTGCAGCGCAGCGCTCTGCAGCGCATCCGGGGCGACCACGGCGTCGATAGCGCCTACCTTGAGGGCGTCATCGGCACGGTAATCCTTGCCGGTGGTGATCCACTCGAGCGCGTTGTCAGCGCCGATCACCCGCGGCAGACGGACTGTGCCGCCAAAGCCCGGCATGATGCCGAGTTTGGTCTCGGGCAGGCCGATTTTGGCTGTGGTGTCAGCCAGACGGAAGTCGGTGGAGAGAATGGTCTCGCAACCGCCGCCCAGAGCGTGGCCCTTGATGGCGGAGAGGGTCGGAACCGGCAGATCTTCGATGGCATTGAAGATGTCGTTGGCCTTTTTCAGCCAGCCGAGCAGATCTTCTTGCGGCAGATCGAACAGTTCCAGGAATTCGGTAATGTCGGCACCGACGATAAAAGCGTCTTTGCCGGAGGTGAGGATCAGACCTTTTAGTTCACGTTCTTGTTGTAATGCGGCGATCGCTTCGCTCAGGGAGAGCAGGGTAGCGCGATCCAGCTTGTTGACTGAACCCGGGGCATCAAACCTCAGTTCGGCAATGCCGTTTTCGAGGTAGCTGACCGACAGGGTTTCGCCTTGGTAGATCATGAGAGTGTCTCCTTGTTCCCACTCAGTGGGGAGTGGTGCTCCTTAATCCCCAGCAGGGGGCGAGGCTCACTATTGATCCAAAAGGAGACATTTTCAACACCTATTTAAAACATTTGTTTAACAGATCTCGAGTAAAAGCTCTTCATCACAAAACGGGCAAAAGAGAGGCGCCTTGCGGCGCCTCGGATGGATGTGAGTTTGTTATCAACTGGCCAGTTCTGGCCGGTTGCGATACTGGTTCAGCACCTCGGGATCGGCGAGGGCATGAGTATTGTTGACGGGTCTGTTGTGTACCACTTCCCGCACCGCCAGTTCGACGATCTTGCCGGACTTGGTACGGGGGATGGCATCCACCTGCAGGATGCGGGCGGGCACGTGGCGGGCGGTGCAGTGTTGCTTTATTTGCTGGCGGATCCGCTCGCGCAGCGGCTCATCCAGCTTGCAGCCCGTCTTGAGCTTGACGAACAGCACCACCCGCTCGTCCTGCTGCCACTGCTGGCCGATGACGATGCTCTCTTCTACTTCGTCGAGTTGTTCGACGTAGCGGTAGATCTCGCTGGTGCCGATGCGCACGCCGCCTGGGTTGAGGGTGGCGTCGGAGCGGCCGTAGAACAGAATGCCGCCGGTCGGGGTTAGCTCGATCCAGTCGCCGTGGCACCAGATGTTGTCGAACCGCTCGAAATAGGCGGCGTGGTACTTGTCGCCGCTTTCATCTCCCCAGAAGCCCACCGGCTGGGCCGGGAACGGCTTGGTACAGACCAGTTCGCCCTTCTCCCCCTGCACCGGCTGGCCCGCTTCGTTGAATACCTGCACCGCGAGGCCAAGGCCGCGCCCCTGACTCTCGCCGCGATAGACAGGGCTGAGCGGGTTGCCGATGACGAAGCAGGAGCAGATATCGGTGCCGCCTGAGATGGAGCTGAGCTGCACATCCTGCTTTATCTGCTGGTAGACGTAGTCGAACCCCTCCGGCGACAGCACGGAGCCGGTGCTGCAGATCAGCCGCAAGTGCGGCAAATCGTGGCTCTTGATGGGGGTGTAGCCCTGCTTGTGCAGCGCATCAAGATATTTGGCCGAGGTACCGAACAAGCTGACCTGCTCGTCACGGGCGAGATCCCACAGCACATTGCCATCCGGGTAAAACGGCGAGCCGTCATAGAGCACCAGGGTGGCGCCGGAGGCGAGGGCGCTCACCAGCCAGTTCCACATCATCCAGCCGCAGGTGGTGAAGTAGAAGATCCGCTCCCCCGGCTTGATGTCGCAGTGCAGCTGGTGCTCTTTCAGGTGTTGCAGCAGGGTGCCGCCGATGCCGTGCACGATGCACTTGGGTTTGCCGGTGGTGCCGGAGGAGTAGAGGATGTAGAGCGGGTCGTTGAAAGCCATGGACTCGAACTGGAGGCTGGCGTCCGGCTGGCTCGCTAGCACTTGTTGCCAGTCGTGGCCAAGCTGCAACGGGTTGCCGAGCAGCGGGATCATCACCGTCTGCTCTATGCAGCCTAACTGGCTCACCACGCTGGCGACTTTCTGTTGAATGTCGATAGCCTTGCCGTTGTAGCGATAGCCATCCACCGCAAACAGCACTCGCGGCTGGGTCTGGCCGAAGCGCTCTACCACGCTAGCCTCGCCAAAGTCGGGGCTGGTGGAGGTCCAGATCGCCCCGAGGCTGGTGGTTGCCAGCATGGCAACCACGGTTTCCGGAATATTGGGCAGATAGGCGGCAACCACATCGCCACGACCAATCCCCTGATTGCGCAGCCATTGAGCCAGCCGGGCAACCTGTTCCCCCAGCTCACGCCAGCTCAGGGTGCGGCTTGGGCTCCCTTCGATGCGGGAGATGATGGCCGGGCTCTCGTCCTGACGGCGCAGCAGGTTTTCGGCGAAGTTGAGGCGGCTATCGGGGAACCAGCGGGTGCGCTGCATATCCTGACGGTTCTCCGCCACTATGTTGCCGAGCTCGCCCTTGACGCCGCAGTGCTGCCATACCAGCGGCCAGAAACGGGTGGTCTTTTCCACCGACCATTGATAAAGCTGCGGGTAATTCTGCAACTGCAAGCCGTGGAAACGGTTCACCTCCGCCATAAAACGGTAGAGGTTGGATTGCTGCATCCCGAGCGGATCCGGTTGCCACAGGCAGAGGTTGTCCATGAGTAATCCCTGACTTCATGTATCTACCGGCAGTGTATTGAATTGTTTTTGATTTGTTAATAATTGGTTTTGTGTTGATAACAAACACGTTTGTAACGTATGCGTTACCTCACGAAGCGGCAGCTTGACGGGTCGAGCCGCCAAGCGCTTGATGTTATGCTGCAATCACATTCACCTCGGAGCAGGACGCCATGAGCAGCTACAGCCAACTTTTTGCCCAGCACCTCGATACCTTGCAGCAGCGCACCCGCGACATTCTGCAACAACAGGGGCTCAGCGGACTGGCCATCCACTCCGGCCAGACTCACCGCATCTTCCTCGATGATCAGGATTATCCGTTCAAGGTAAACCCCCACTTCAAAGCCTGGTTGCCAGTGCTGGACAATCCCCACTGCTGGCTGCTGGTGGACGGGGTGAACAAACCAATCCTGCTGTTCTACCGCCCGGTGGATTTCTGGCACAAGGTGGCGGAGCTGCCCAATGCTTTCTGGGTCGAGTTCTTCGATATCCGCTTCCTGACCCGGCCGGAACAGGTGGCTGATCATCTACCTGCCAACAAGCAGGAGTGGGCCTATCTGGGGGGGCATCTGGAAGTGGCCGATCTGCTGGGGCTGACCCAGCCCAATCCAGAGGCTGTGCTCAACTACCTGCACTATCACCGCGCCTACAAGACCCCCTACGAGCTGGAGTGTCTGCGCGAGGCGAACCGGATTGGGGTACGCGGCCATATCGCCGCCAAGGACTCCTTTATGGCGGGGGCGAGCGAGTTCGAGATCAATCTGGCCTACATGAAAGCGGTCGGGCAGGGGGCCAATGAGGCGCCCTACGGCAATATCGTCGCCATCAACCGCAATGCGGCCATTCTTCACTACACCCATCTCTCGGCCGTGCGGGTGCCTGATGCGGAGCGTTACTCCTTCCTGATCGATGCGGGTGTCGATTTTCACGGTTATGCCTCCGATATTACCCGTACCTGGGCGTGGAGGCGAGGCGAGTTTGCCGATCTGATTGCCGCCCTCGACGAGCAGCAGCAGGAGATCATCAAGGAGATCAAACCGGGTCGTCGCTACAGCGAGCTGCATCTGCAGATGCACCACAAGCTGGCGCGCCTGCTGCAAGCGACCGAGTTGGTGGATATGTCGGTGGACGAGATGATCAACACCGGGGTGACCAACGTCTTCTTCCCTCACGGCCTCGGCCACTTCCTCGGTTTGCAGGTGCACGATGCGGGCGGTTTCATGCAGGATGAGCGCGGCACCCATCTGGCGGCGCCCGAGCTGTTCCCCTATCTGCGCTGCACCCGGGTGATGGAGGTGGATCAGGTGTTCACCATCGAGCCGGGACTCTACTTCATCGACAGTTTGCTGGAGCCGCTGCGTCAGGGCGAACAGGGCAAGCGGGTCAACTGGAACAAGGTGGAAGCGCTGCGTCCGTTCGGCGGCATCCGCATCGAAGACAACGTGGTGCTGCACGCCAACGGGGTGGAGAACATGACCAGACAAGCAGGACTCTGATGGCGGCTGCGTACTCCATTCCGGCTGCCCCGCTGGAGTTGACCGAAGAGATAAAGAAGAGCCGCTTCATTACCCTGATCGCCCACACCCCGACCGTCGAGGCGGCCAAGGGGTGGGTCAACGAGATCAAGCGCCAACATCCGGCCGCTCGTCATCACTGCTGGGCTTTTGTGGCTGGCGCGCCGCAAGATAGCCAGGTCTATGGCTTCAGCGACGATGGCGAACCTTCCGGTACTGCGGGCAAGCCGATCCTGGCCCAGTTGATGGGCTCGGGGCTCGGTGAAATCTGCGCCGTGGTGGTGCGTTACTACGGCGGCATCCAGCTTGGTACCGGTGGACTGGTCAAAGCCTATGGAGGCGGCGTCGGTGCCGCCCTCAAGCAGCTGCCCACCCTGCTCAAGGTACCGCGCACTCCCTCCCTCATTCACTGCGATTACGGTGACATGGGGACAGTCGAGTCGCTGATCAGCAGTCACAACGGCGAATTGCTGGCGGCGGATTACGGTCAGCAGGTCACCTTGCAGGTGGCGTGGGAGTCCTCGGTTTGGGCTCAGGTGGACCGTGAATTGACCGACCGGACTCATGGGCGGGTATCCCTCAGCCCCTTAGATGGCTAGAATCCATCGCTCTTTAATTGGGGAAAGGGAGCTGTAATGCACATTCTGAGCATTATTCGCATTGTTGGCCTGCTGGTTGCGCTGTTCAGCTCGACCATGCTGTTGCCTGCACTGGTGGCCTTTGGCTATCGGGATGGTGGTGGTGCCGAGTTCGTCAGCTCTTTTCTGATCGCCCTGCTGCTCGGTGTGGTGCTCTGGTTTCCCAATCGCTATCACAAGAAGGAGATGCGCTCGAAAGAGGGTTTCCTCATCGTGGTGCTGTTCTGGACCGTGCTGGGCAGTGTGGGGGCTGTGCCCTTCATCATGAGCGACGTGCCGGACATGTCGGTCTCGGAGGCCTTCTTCGAATCTTTCTCCGGCCTGACCACCACTGGCGCAACGGTACTGACCGGGCTTGATAATCTGCCCAAGGCGTTCCTGTTCTATCGCCAGTTGCTGCAGTGGCTGGGGGGGATGGGGATCATTGTACTGGCGGTGGCCATTCTGCCACTGCTGGGGATCGGGGGTATGCAGCTCTATCGTGCCGAGATCCCGGGGCCGGTGAAGGATACCAAGGTGACGCCGCGCATCGCCGAAACGGCCAAGGCGCTCTGGTTCATCTATCTGCTGCTCACCGCACTCTGTGCGCTGGCCTACTGGCTCGCCGGAATGACGCTGTTCGATGCTGTGTGCCATTCGTTCTCGACTCTGTCAGTCGGTGGCTTCTCCACCCACGATGCCAGCATCGGTTTCTTCAACAGTCCGGTCATCAACCTGATTACCGTGGTGTTCCTGCTGCTGGCCAGCGTGAACTTTGCGCTCCACTTTACCGTCTTCTCCCACCGCCCGGTGCGGCTCTGGCGCTATCTCTATGACTCGGAACTCAAGGTGTTCCTGGTCATTCAGGCGACCCTGGTGATGATCTGCTTTGTCGCGTTACTGACCCACGGGCACTATGCCACCTGGCAAGAGGCGCTTAACCACGGTCTTTTCCAGGCGGTCTCTCTGGGTACCACCACCGGCTACAGTACAACTACTTATGCCGACTGGCCCTCGTTCCTGCCCATGCTGCTGATGTTCTCAGCATTTATCGGCTGTTGTGCGGGTAGTACTGGCGGCGGCATCAAGGTGATGCGTTTTATGATCCTGTTCATGCAGGGGATGCGCGAGTTGAAGCGGTTGGTTCACCCCAGAGCCATCTATACCTTGAAGCTGGGGAATAGGGCGGTGCCCGAGCGCATCGTCGAGGCGGTGTGGGGCTACTTCGCCACCTATATTATTCTCTTCTTTATGTTCATGTTGCTGTTGCTGATGACGGGGCTGAACGAAGTGACCGCATTCACCGCTGTGGCTGCGGCTTTCACCAACGTAGGCCCGGGTTTGGGAGAGGTATCAGCCAACTTCGGCAATATCTCGCCAGCGGCCCAGTGGGTACTGGTGTTGGCCATGTTGTTTGGTCGATTGGAAATTTTCACGCTTCTGGTACTGTTTACTCCTGCATTCTGGCGTAGTTGAGGTTGTTATGGACAAGATTCTGGTGCTTTATTCCTCTCGGGATGGCCAAACCCGCAAAATAGTCGATGTCATGCTGGAGCAGATGCCGGGATGCGAAGTGGTGATGCATGACCTGCATACCTTGCCGATGTGCAACCTCAGCAAGTATGCCAAGGTCTTGATCGGCGCCTCCATTCGTTATGGCAACTTCCACCCCAGCTTGTTCAGCTTTATTCACGCTCATCAGGAGCAGCTGGAGGTGGCCAATGCGGCCTTCTTCTGTGTCAACCTGACGGCCCGCAAGCCAGAGAAGCAGACGCCGCAAACCAATGCTTATATGAAGAAGTTCCTGCGCCTCTCCCCCTGGAAGCCGAAAACCCTGGGGGTGTTTGCCGGTGCGCTGCAATATTCCCGCTATAACTGGTGGCAGACGCGCATCATCCAGCTGATCATGAAGATTACCGGTGGCAGTACAGACACCAGTAAGGACATTGAATTTACCGATTGGGAAAAGGTGCGCAGCTTTGCACGCGAATTCTGGTCAAAAAGGTAGCTGTGTGATGTGAATTAAGGTTTTTTTGCCCGAAACAGCCCCGCCGATGCGGGGCTTTTGTTTAATAAAACAACGGTTAAACCTGAAAGTTGTAAAAAATGCCATTTTTTGCAGTTTTCTTCTTGTCATCCCGGCGCGGCTCCCTATAATGCGCCCCTACCAGCACGGCGGAACACGCCGAACTGATGAGCCAGCTTCCTACCGAAGTGGGCGCCGAAAGAAAAGCGAAAACAAGCGCTTGACTTTCGAAGTGAGAAGCGTAATATGCGCCTCCTCAACGCGATAAGCGTGACGCTCTTTAACAATTTGAATCAAGCAATCTGTGTGGGCACTCACAGCATCGAGCATCAAAACAATTTTTGATTTTCAATGTCTGGTGAAGTGACCAAGACGATTTCTTAGCAATAAGAAGTCGAGCAGTTTATTTCAGCAATTCATTGAGCCGCTTTTCGAAGCAACCAAACTTAAATTGAAGAGTTTGATCATGGCTCAGA
>NZ_JAAKTL010000022.1:0-69419 GCF_049174415.1 Aeromonas sp. 601039 | reverse complement strand
TGTCCGTTTCACACCTTGTCCCATCGGGTTCTCCATTTATTGGGGGGAAATGTGTAAACCATATTCAGGACGGGACATAAGCAAGCAAAAAGCCGCAGCGTTCACCCGCTGCGGCTTTTTTATCTCGTCCATCCCCACGACTTTCCCTCAACGCTCATCAGCCCCATTACCGGTGGCCTGAACGACCTCATCGGCATGGCCAGAGCGGATCACAAGCATAAAAAAACGGACCCAAACCAGAGGTTTGGGTCCGTTTATCAGTGAGCCGTCAGCGGCCGCGAGGGCTGCCGAGACTCAGCACATGGCATTAACCACGGCCAGAGCGCTTACGATCCAGCTCGGTCAGCAATTTCTTGCGGATACGGATGTTCTTCGGAGTCACTTCTACCAGTTCATCGTTATCGATGAACTCGAGAGCCTGTTCCAGAGTCATGCGGATCGGCGGAGTCAGAACCTGAGCTTCGTCGGTACCGGAGGCACGCATGTTGGTCAGCTGTTTGCCTTTCAGGCAGTTAACAGTCAGGTCGTTGGAACGGGAGTGGATACCTATCACCTGACCTTCGTACACTTCGGTCGCGTGACCGATGAACAGACGACCGCGGTCTTGCAGACCGAACAGGGCGTAGGTCAGGGCCTTACCGGTTGCGTTGGAGATCAGCACGCCGTTCTGACGCTCGCCGATGCTGCCACCCTTGTGCGGACCGTAATGGTCGAAGGTGTGGTAGAGCAGACCGGTACCTGAGGTCATGGTCATGAACTCGGTCTGGAAGCCGATCAGGCCACGGCTCGGGATCATGAAGTCCAGGCGGACACGACCCTTGCCATCTGGGGTCATGTTGGTCATTTCGCCTTTACGCAGACCCAGTTGCTCCATCACGGAACCCTGGTGCGCTTCTTCAACGTCCACAGTCACAGTTTCGAACGGTTCTTGCAGAACACCATCAACAGTACGCAGGATTACTTCCGGACGGGATACCGCCAGCTCGTAACCTTCGCGACGCATGTTTTCGATCAGGATGGAGAGGTGCAGTTCACCACGACCGGATACGCGGAACTTGTCCGGATCATCAGTCTCTTCCACGCGCAGGGCCACGTTGTGGACCAGCTCCTGGTTCAGACGCTCCAGAATGTTGCGGGAGGTCACGAACTTGCCCTCTTTACCGGCGAACGGTGAAGTGTTGACCTGGAAGGTCATGTTCACGGTCGGCTCGTCAACGGAGAGCGGCGGCAGGGCTTCAACGGCACCGTTGTCACAGATGGTGTCGGAGATTTTCAGCTCGCCCAGACCGGTGATAGCGATGATGTCACCCGCTTGCGCGTCGGTAACTTCAGTACGGGACAGACCCAGGTAGCCGAGCACCTGACCGACTTTACCATTACGGGTCTTGCCGTCAGCACCAACGATGGTGACTTGCTGGTTGGTCTTGACGCGACCACGGGTGATACGGCCGATACCGATAACGCCCACGTAGGAGTTGTAGTCCAGCTGGGAGATCTGCATCTGGAAACCACCTTCGGCATCAGCCTTCGGCGCTTCAACGTTGTCAACGATGGCCTGGAACAGCGGCTCCATGTTTTCGGACTCGACGTCCTGATCCATGGTGGCCCAACCGTTCAGTGCAGAGGCGTAAACAACTTTGAAATCCAGCTGTTCGTCAGTCGCGCCCAGGTTGTCGAACAGGTCGAATACCTGATCCATTACCCAGTCAGGACGAGCACCCGGACGGTCAACCTTGTTGATGACCACGATCGGCTTCAGACCCTGAGCGAACGCTTTCTGGGTCACGAAACGGGTTTGCGGCATCGGGCCGTCTACGGCGTCAACCAGCAGCAGCACGGAGTCAACCATGGACAGTACGCGCTCTACTTCACCACCGAAGTCGGCGTGACCCGGGGTATCAACGATGTTGATGCGGTAGTCATTCCAGCGGATCGCAGTGTTCTTGGCGAGAATGGTGATGCCACGTTCCCGTTCCAGATCATTGGAGTCCATGATCCGTTCCTGGCCTTCCGTGGAGCGGTCCAGGGTGCCGGACTGCTGCAGCAGCTTATCAACCAGAGTCGTTTTGCCGTGGTCAACGTGCGCAATAATCGCAATATTGCGTAAATTCTCTAACATTCTCGCCTCAATCACCGGGTAAAATTGGGCGCTAATTGTACTCTTGCCTTTGTGATCTGCCTAGCAGAATTGCAGTACATTCGCGCATAACAACAGATCTGGATCATAGACCTCTCTGACAAACCCTGCTTAGATGGGCGGTGACCGTATTTCGCGCACCATTACAGTGCACCAAAACGATCCGCCATCGCACTAAATTGATGCAACGCGAGTCGAGATCGCCTGATTTTGGGGAGCCTCTTCAGCGAGATTGCCCTGAAATCAAGCTGTCACAAACTTGGCACGATACTGGCTTATGTGAATACGACGACGCATTCACCCAGAGAGTTTTAACACCGGAGGTTACTTAGCATGTCAGCCCAGAACGTTTTGGCCCTGATCCAGGAACACGAAGTCAAGTTTGTTGATCTGCGCTTTACCGACACCAAGGGTAAAGAGCAGCATGTATCCATCCCTGCTCACCAGGTTGATGAAGATTTCTTCGAAGACGGCAAGATGTTCGATGGTTCCTCCATCGGCGGCTGGAAGGGCATCAACGAATCCGACATGGTACTGATGCCGGACGCAGCCTCCGCCAAGCTGGACCCGTTCACCGAAGAGACCACCCTGAACATCGTTTGTGACGTACTGGAGCCTGCCACCATGCAGGGCTACGACCGCGATCCGCGCTCCATCGCCAAGCGTGCAGAAGATTTCCTGAAGTCCAGCGGCATCGCTGACACCGTGCTGTTCGGGCCGGAGCCGGAATTCTTCATGTTCGACAACATCACCTTCTCTAACACCATGGGCCACAGCTTCGTGAAAATCGAATCTGAAGAAGCCGCATGGAACTCCGGCACTGCCTATGAGCATGGCAACAAGGGTCACCGTCCGTTCGTGAAAGGCGGTTACTTCCCGGTTGCACCGGTCGACTCCTCCCAGGATATCCGTGCCGCCATGTGTCTGGTGCTGGAAGAGATGGGCCAGGTCGTTGAAGCTCACCACCACGAAGTGGCCACTGCCGGTCAGAACGAGATCGCTACCCGCTTCAACACTCTTACGCTGAAAGCAGATGAAGTACAGGTACTGAAGTACGTGATCCACAACGTGGCCCACGCCTACAACAAGACCGTCACCTTCATGCCGAAACCCATGTTCGGTGACAACGGCTCCGGCATGCACTGCCACCAGTCTCTGGCCAAGAACGGCGTCAACCTGTTCGCCGGGGACCTGTATGGCGGTCTGTCCGAGATGGCGCTGCACTACATTGGCGGTATCATCAAGCACGCCAAGGCCATCAACGCCTTCGCCAACCCGACCACCAACTCCTACAAGCGTCTGGTTCCGGGTTATGAAGCACCGGTCATGCTGGCCTACTCTGCCCGCAACCGTTCTGCCTCCATCCGTATCCCGGTGGTACCGAGCCCGAAAGCTCGTCGTATCGAAGTGCGCTTCCCGGATCCGGCTGCCAACCCGTACCTGGCCTTCGCAGCCCAGCTGATGGCCGGTCTGGACGGTATCATCAACAAGATCCATCCGGGCGATGCCATGGACAAGAACTTGTACGACCTGCCGCCGGAAGAGGCTGCAGAAGTGCCGACCGTTGCTGGCTCTCTGGACGAAGCCCTGGCAGCTCTGGATGCTGACCGCGAGTTCCTGACCCGTGGCGGCGTGTTCAGCGATGACTTCATCAACTCCTATCTGGAACTGAAACAGCAGGATGTTGACCGTGTGCGCATGACCCCGCACCCGCTGGAGTTCGAACTGTACTACTCCGTCTAAGTCGCAGCAGACAGCCCATTTAGATTGGGGCAGCTTGCCGAATCGTGACAAAACCCGCCAGATGGCGGGTTTTTTCTCTGATAGGATTAAGCAAGATACCGTCAAGGAGAGATGGATGAACAAGATACATGGCATAGGAGCAATTACCCTCCTGTTACTGACCTCATTCAGTACTCATGCGGCCAAGGTCTACTCCTGGGTCGATGGCAATGGCATTACCCACTACACGGATGCCCCTCCTCCCGGCAAAAACGTAAAGGAGGTGGATCTGCGGGCTGCTCCCCTGCTGGGTAGCGCCCCCAGCTCGGTACAGGTAGACAACTTCAACAGCCTGACTGGCGCCGATGCCAAGAAGGAGCAGGAGGCGGCCAAACTGGTGATCGAGCTGCTCTCCCCTGAACAGGGCAGCACCCTGCGCGACAACACAGGCAATATCGTCTTTCAGGGTCAAATCAGCCCCAAACCGCCAACCCAGTATGATGTGCGCCTGACTCTGGATGGCAAGGCAGCCCCCATCGTCAGCAACAGCCTCTCTATCCGGGTCGAAAATGTCGATCGCGGTGCCCACGAAGCTCAGCTCGAGCTGCTCGCCAAAGACGGTACGATCCTTGCTAAATCTACACCAGTCACCTTTTACCTGCATAGAGCGACCGTGACTCCGGCTCCCAAACCCACCCCCAAAGCCAACCAAGGGTGATATAGCGCACCGATGCGGGTAAACTCTATGCACCATATCGGTGCATAATAGGTGTGTAGCACCGTTTTAGGGAGAAACCTGTGCCAACCCGCTCGGACAACGCCAAAACACTCTTGGATAATTTGCTGACCGCCGTGATCCTGATGGATGAACGGCTCTGCATCCAATTCGTCAACCCGGCGGCTGAACAGCTGCTCTCCCTCAGTGAACGCCGGCTGATCGGCATCGAACTGCCTCATCTGCTGGAACATATCTCCCTCGATTTGCAACGGCTCAAGCAGTGCCTCGTTTCAGGGCAAGGCTTTACCGATAGCGAAGTGACTCTGGTGGTAGAGGGAGAACCGCGACTGGTGGAGCTGAGCGCTACCCCCATGGCCGACCACGAACAGCGTCTGCTGGTCGTGGAGCTGCGCAAGATCGACCAGCAGAAGAAGATCAGTCAGGAGCAGCAGCAACATGCCCAGCAGCTGGCGGCCAAGGAGCTGGTGCGCGGCCTGGCACACGAAATCAAGAATCCCCTCGGCGGCCTGCGTGGCGCGGCCCAGCTGCTGCAAAAAGAGCTGCCCGACCCGGCGCTGCGCGAATATACCGGCATCATCATCGAACAGGCCGATCGGCTGCGGGTACTGGTCGATCGCCTGCTCGGCCCCCAGCGCCCCGGCCGTCACCAGATGCACAATGTCCATTCGGTACTGGAACAGGTACGCCGACTGGTGGAGCTCGAACTCCCTCCCTCTGTTCGCATCGAGCGGGATTACGATCCCAGCATCCCCGAATTCGAGATGGAGCCGGATCAGCTGCAGCAGGCGTTTCTCAACATAGTGCGCAACGCCGCCGAAGCACTGGGCGATCAGACCGGGCTTATCCGTATCAAGACCCGCACCGCGTTCCAGATCACCATCCACGGCCAGCGCTACCGGCTGGCGGCGGAGATCAAGATCATCGACAACGGCCCCGGCATTCCCGATGCCATTCGCGACACCCTGTTCTACCCCATGATCACCGGCAAGGAGGGGGGAACCGGGCTCGGCCTCTCCATCGCCCAGAACCTGATCGACCAGCACAAGGGGCGGATTGACTGCATCAGCTGGCCGGGTCACACCGAATTCACCATTTTTCTACCGCTTCGCAAGTAAGGGAACCCCATGACCGCCAAAGTGTGGATCGTCGATGACGACAGTTCTATCCGCTGGGTGCTGGAGCGCACTCTCGGCAGCGAAGGCTTCAACTGCGAGAGCTTTGCCGATGGCGAAGCCCTGCTGCACGCCCTTGAGCTGCGATCGCCCGATGTCATCCTCTCCGATATCCGGATGCCCGGCATCGATGGTTTGAGCCTGCTGGAGCAGATCCACCGCCGTCAGGCCGATCTGCCCATCATCATCATGACCGCCCACTCGGATCTCGACAGCGCGGTCAACGCCTACCAGCGCGGCGCCTTCGAGTACCTGCCCAAACCGTTCGACATCGACGAAGCCGTGACCCTGGTGCGCCGCGCCGAGAATCATCTCAAGGAGCAGCGCACCAAACGCAAGTCTCGTCAGCAAGAAGCCACCGCCACTCCCGAAATCATCGGTGAGGCACCGGCGATGCAGGAGGTGTTCCGCGCCATAGGCCGCCTGTCACGCTCCAGCATCTCGGTGCTGATCAACGGTCAGAGCGGTACCGGCAAGGAGCTGGTCGCCCACGCCCTGCACAAGCACAGCCCGCGCGCCCACAAGAACTTTATCGCCCTCAACATGGCGGCTATCCCGAAAGATCTCATCGAATCCGAGCTGTTCGGTCACGAGAAGGGGGCCTTCACCGGCGCCAACAACATCCGCCACGGCCGCTTCGAGCAGGCCGACGGTGGCACCCTGTTTCTCGACGAGATCGGTGACATGCCGCTGGATGTGCAGACTCGGCTGCTGCGGGTCTTGGCCGATGGCCAGTTCTACCGGGTCGGTGGCCACCAGCCGGTGCAGGTGGATGTACGGATCATCGCCGCCACCCACCAGAATCTGGAGAAACGGGTCGCCGATGGCGAGTTTCGCGAGGATCTGTTCCACCGTCTCAACGTCATCCGCATCCACATCCCCGCCCTCAAGGAGCGCCGTGAGGACATCCCCCAGCTGGCACGTCACTTCCTGCTGCGCGCCGCCAAAGAGCTGAACGTCGAGGCCAAGAGCCTGCACCCGGATACCCAGGCCTATATCAGCCGCCTGCCCTGGCCGGGCAACGTGCGCCAGCTGGAGAACGTCTGCCGCTGGCTTACCGTGATGGCCTCGGGGCAAGAAGTGCTGGTCGGCGACCTGCCTGCCGAGCTGCTCACTCCCATCACCCACAACGCCGAACCGGGCCAACCGGCGTTGCCCGGTTGCTGGCAGCAACAGTTGCAAGAGTGGGTGGCCAGCAAGCTGGCGCTGGGAGAGACAGACATCCTGGCAGATGCCATGCCTCAGTTCGAACGGATCATGCTGGAAACGGCGCTGGAACACACCCACGGCCACAAGCAGGAGGCGGCGCGCCTGCTCGGTTGGGGTCGCAACACCCTGACCCGCAAGCTGAAGGAACTCGATCTCTCCTGAGTCCCGGGGAAAAACGATTCCCATCACGCCCTGACAAATCACCGCCCGCCAGAACCCCGTTTAACGATAAACGGGGTATCTTTTTTGAAAGCCCCGCCTAGAATGGCAGGCTTTCAAACCTGACTCGACGAGGGCGCCCCCATGATTGACAGATCTCTCCCCCTGACCGACCTGCACCGCCATCTGGACGGCAACATCCGCCCGCAAACCATCCTCGAGCTGGGTCGCCAACACAACATTCAGTTGCCCGCCTTCGAGCTGGAGGCGCTGCGCCCCCACGTACAGATTGTCGAGAACGAGCCGAGCCTGGTCGCCTTCCTGAAGAAGCTGGACTGGGGTGTTGCCGTGCTGGCCGACTATGATGCCTGCCGCCGGGTCGCCTACGAGAACGTGGAAGATCTGCTGCGCGCCGGTATCGACTATGCCGAACTGCGTTTCAGTCCGGCCTATATGGCGATGGCCCACAAGCTGCACCCGCAGGGCGTGGTAGAAGCCATCATCGACGGCGTGGCCGCGGGCAGCCGCGATTTCGGTATCAAGACCAACCTGATCGGCATCATGAGCCGCACCTTCGGCACCGAGCAGTGCAATCGGGAGCTGGCCGCCTGTCTGGCCCACCGCGACAAGCTGGTCGCCATCGATCTGGCCGGTGACGAGCTGGGTTTCCCGGGGGAACTCTTTGTCGATCACTTCCGTCAGGTGCGCGATGCAGGCATGCGCGTCACCGTACACGCAGGTGAAGCCGCTGGCCCCGAGAGCATGTGGCAAGCCATTCGCGAGCTGGGCGCCGAGCGTATCGGCCACGGCGTCAAAGCGATTCAGGATCCGGCCCTGATGGCCTATCTGGCCGAGCACCGCATCGGCATCGAATCCTGCCTCACCTCCAACGTCCAGACCACCACAGTGGCGAGCCTGACCGAACACCCGATCCGCCAGTTCCTGGCCGCTGGCGTGCTGGCTTGCCTCAACACCGACGATCCGGCGGTGGAAGGGATCGACCTGCCCCACGAATATGAAGTGGCCGCTCCGGCCGCCGGCATGACCGCGAGCGAAATCCGCACCGCCCAGCAGAACGGCCTGACCCTGGCCTTCCTGAGCGATAGCGAGAAAGCCGAGCTGAGCGCCCGCGCCGCCAGCCGCTGATCCACACCGGCACTGCAAATAGAAACGGCCCACTTCGGTGGGCCGTTTCTATTTGCCTGTTACATGGTCAGACATAAAACCAAAAGCCTCACATGACGAATTCGCCAATGAAAAACCATTATAAACAATGAGTTGAGCAATACTCCAAACTCCCTCATTCTAATTGCGTAACCGTGAGGTTACTTCTTACAAAGAGGGTTTTTGATGGATATTACACCAGATATTGTTGGGCACTTCCGCGCTTCGTTTTTCGGTCAATTCGGTAAGGAAGATACATACCCTACCGAGAAAGTTATCTTCGCCTTGCAAGAAGCGAGCTATGAGACAGGGGGTAGCCGTTGGGGGGAATATGGATCGCAGACATTAAAACAACGAGGGATGTTTTATCTCGCAGCTCATATATTGACTCAACCAACCAGTGCAGTTCTAAAAACAACCAGCTTTGGCCAGCAATACCAAAAACTCAGAAGACGAGTGGGAATGGGAGCCATCGCCTGTTAACAAAGTTAAATGGCAAAAGGCCCAAACCGGGGTTGGACCTTTTGCGGATGGCGATGCAGGGAAAAACTACTCCCGCTCCTTGTCGCGTTCCAGCGCGCGCTCAACTAGCGGCTCGGGTAGGCTCTTTGTTACCTCCACCCCCAGCTCGCGGAAACGCTCGACCTGCGCAATCAGGTTGCCACGGCCGTTGACCAGCCGTCCCATCGCCTTGTCGTAGCTCTCCTGCGCCTTGTGCAGGCTGCCGCCCATCTGCTGCATCTCCTCGACAAACAGCCGCAGCTTCTCGTAGAGGCGACCGGCCCGTTCGGCAATCTGGCGGGCATTCTGGTTCTGCCGCTCGTAGCGCCACAGGTTTTCGATGGTGCGCAGAGCCACCATGAGATTGGTGGGGCTCACCAGCAGGATATTGTTGTCGAGACCGTAACGCACCAGCGAGGGATCGGCCTCCATCGCGGTGAGGAAGGCGGGCTCCACCGCCACGAACATCAGCACATAGTCGAGGGTGCGCACCCCGGGCAACTGCTGATAATCCTTGCGGCCCAGCTCGCGGATGTGGTTGCGCACCGAGGCGACGTGCTCCTTGAGCGCCACAGCCTTCTCCAGCTCGTCCCCGGCGTTATACCAGCGCTCGTAGGCGGTCAGCGACACCTTGGCGTCGATGATGATGTCTTTTTCCTGCGGCAGGTGGACAATCACATCGGGCTGGTAGCGCTTGCCCTTCTCCACCTCGATATTGACCTGGGTGTGGTACTCGTGGCCCTCGCGCAGGCCGCATTCGCTGAGGATCCGCGCCAACACCACTTCCCCCCAATTGCCCTGTTGCTTGCTGTCGCCCTTGAGGGCGCGGGTCAGGGCCGCAGCCTCTTCGGTCATACGAGCATTGAGCTCGGCGAGGCGCTCCAGCTCGAACTTGAGGCTGTGGCGCTGGGCCGTCTCCTGGGCGTGGGTCTCCCCCACCTGACGACGAAAGCCCTCGAGCTGCTCCTTGAGTGGCGTGAGCAGCAGATCGAGGCTGCTCTGGTTGAGTTCACGGAAGTTGCCGGAGTTTTGCTCGAAGATCCGGTTGGCAAGGTTCTCGAACTGCTGGCTGAGGCGCTGCTCCGCCTCCTGTTGCAGTTGCAGCTTCTCGGCGGCAGCCAGCCGCTCGCTGCGCAGGGTCGCTTCCGCATCCTTGAGTCGGGCGGTGAGTTTGATGAGCAGGGTCTGCTGCTGATCCAGCTTCTGCTGGCCCTGCATGCGCTCATCCTGCAACTCGTCGAAGCGATCCTGCAACGCTTGATGCCGCTCCTGCGCCAGCATCAGCTCCTGAGCCTGTGCCGTGGCGGCCCGTCGCCCGATCAGCCAGCCAAGCCCGAGGGCCAGCACGGCGGCTGGCAGCAGGATGACCCAGAGCCCGGGCTCGATCATTTACGGCTCCGCTGGCGCAGGAAGAGTTCGAGATAGCGGTTGGCCAGCAGCCAGAGCAGCACGTAGATGAGGTAGGCGGCGAGCACCACCCACTTGTGGCTGTTAACCCCGGTATCGAGCTCGACGAACTCGATGCCCTTGATGCGGCAGTAGCCCCACATCAGCAGGGGAAAGATATAGAGCAGGGACGAACGCCAGAGAAATAGCCACATATGTTTTCATTCAACCACGTAAAAAGACCCGCCTAGCTTACACAAGGGCAACTGCGCTTGCGATCCTGACGGCCGCTATTCTCTGGCCTGCTTCCCGAAACTTCGATAAAATTAACCCCTAATAGGTATCAGGGGCGAGCATGACTCACTATTTCCTCCGTTGGCTGACACAAGGTTGGCAAGCTTCCCGCAAGCCCGCAGTGGTTTGCCATGAAGCGCGCCCGCCATGGGCCATCGAGGAGTCCCAGTACCTCTCCCTCTGCAGCCGCTGTGGCGAGTGTTTCAAGGCCTGCCCGCGCGGTCTGCTCAAACCGGCCACCCAGGAGGAGTACGAGGGGAGCCCCATCGCCGGTACGCCGGTACTCGATCTCGCCTGTGGCCAGTGCAGCTACTGCGGCAGCTGCGCCAGAGCCTGTCCCACCGGCGCCCTCGACCTGCAGCTGGGTCGTCAGGTGCAGACCCGGGTGCAGATTGAAGAGAGCTGTCAGGCACGGCAGGGCTTCTACTGCCTGCTCTGTGAAGATGCCTGTCCCCAGCAGGCAATCAAGGCCACAGCCGATGGCATCAACGTCAACATGGATGCCTGCAATGGCTGCGGCGCCTGCGGCCTCGCCTGTCTGCACGGCGCCATCACCCTGATCCGCCAGCCGGGCAATCGCTGACAAACAAAAGGGGCCATCAGGCCCCTTCTATATCTGTTCTTGCTTCCTGCCCATCAGGCCATCGCCAGAATTGACTCCTGCTCGATGCCCAGCAGATGGCAGAGACGGTTCGGATCGCGCACCGCATCGGCCAGGGTGTACTCACCCAGCACTTCGAGGAAGGCGTTCATGGCGCGGCGCAAAATGCCCTGAATGCGGCAGCCACCGGAGAGACGGCAGTTCTCGCGCTTGCAGTCGACCGGACAGAGCACGTGCTCCATATCCATCACCACATCGCGCAGGTTGATGGAGACCGCGGAGCGACCGAGGCGGATACCGCCATGCTTGCCACGTACCGTCTCGATGTACCCCTTGATGCCGAGCTGGTGCACTATCTTGACCACGTGGTTGCGAGAGATGCCGAAGGTATCGGCCACTTCGGTAATGGTCGACAGGCGATCGCCCGGCTGCACCGCCAGGAAGGTCAGGGTACGCAGGGCGTAGTCGGTAAATCGTGTCAGTTGCATGGTCGCACTTGCCTCTTACTACAAGCCAGGAATCAGGACGACAACATTGAGCTAAGAGGCAGGAGACAACCGGTTTGCCTCTGTTCGCCATTGGTTCGCCAGAGGAGGGGCCTGTCTCTTAATCTGAGTTGCGGAGTGACAAGGTTAAGAGCAGCACAACCGGGTGTCGATGAAGATGCACATAAATCGACACTTTCTTTGATTGATCGCAAACTTGCCGGGTTAGCCCGGCGTTTACCTCCATTCTGGCGGCTAAATTTCCCGAAATTCCTCACCGCCGCACCCAACAGACAAGAGGGGAAATCTCCCTTCGAACAGTGAATAAACGGGGCGTCAGTGCGGCTGTTTCAGCCAGTTTTTCAGCGCGACCGATGGGATGGAGCTCTCGGAGGCGACGGCAAACGCCCCCCAGTCCACCGCGCACTGTAGCGCATCCTTGATCGCCATGCCGCGCGCCAGGCCATGGATCAATCCGCCAGCGAAAGCATCCCCTGCTCCCGTGGTATCGACCACCGAGACTGGCCGCGCGGCGACCCTAATCTGCTCGTCGCCATGGATGGCCACCGCCCCCGCCTTCCCTTCGGTCAACACAAGCCATTCAAGCTGCTCACCCGCCAACTGGCGGGCATGTTGCCAGGGGTCACTTACCTCGCCGAGATCGGAGCGGGAGGCCACCAGCACATGGCAGGGACGGCGCGCTTGGCCGCCCTTGGGATACTGGGCCAACACAAAGCTCTTGCCGAGCATCTGGCGCATATAACTGATGATGGCGGTGCCGGGATAGTTCACGTAGAGGCAGTCGATCCCCTCCTGTGGCAGATCACCGGGCAGATCGGGACGACGGGGACGGCGAAGTATGGTGCGCTCGCCGGTGGAGTCCACCAGGATCAGCAACTCGCCGGTCTCGCCGCCAAAGCGCTCCACATGGCTGCAATCCAGCCCGTAACCGGCCGCCTGCTCCAGCAGCCAGTCGCCGGTCTCGTCCAGCCCGATGCGTGAGGCAATGGTCACCTCGTGACCCGCCCACACCAGCCCGATGCCGGTATTGGCGGCACCACCTCCCAGCCTGCGTCCCTGATCCACGTATTGCAGCCGGGCCCCCGCCACCAGCGGTTCGGAGAGGGAGAGCACATGATCACAGTTGAGATTGGCAAGCAGCAGAATACGTGACATAGAGACCTCGGACGATGGAGATAGCCCAAAAGAGACAGGCTGAACCCCGAGTAGAGCCCAGCCTGACTGAAGAGACAACCGTAAGCGATCGGTAATCCGATCGGGATCAATAGATGGGCAGTTCCACCCCGGCCAGCAGCTCGTCGATGCGCGCCTGGGTCGGTTGTTGCATCACGCTCTGGATCACCTCCTTGGTGAGGTGAGGCGAGAAAGAGCTGATGAAGTCATACATGTAGTTCTGCAGCAGAATGCTCTTGCTGAAGCAGATTTGGGCCGGACAGGGCTTGAACAGGTGCTCCAGATTGATGGAGACCAGCCCGGGGCTGTCGGTGTCGTTGGCCACCAGCGAGGAGATGATGCCGATGCCAAAGCCCAGCTCCACATAGCGCTTGATCACTCCGGCATCCATTACCGTCATGTAGTAGCTCGGGGTCAGCCCCGCCGCCTGAAACACCTCATCCTGCACCTGCCGACCGGTGGCACCGCTCTCGTAACTGAGGATGGGGTAGTGGCAGAGCTGCTCCAGGGTCGGCTTCTTCACCTTGGCCAGCGGGTGATCCTGCGGCACCACCAGCGAGAGGGTCCAGAGGTAGGCGGGCAGCGCGATCAGCTCCTTGTCGAAGCCAATTTCGTGGGCAACGATGGAAAAATCGGAGTAACCCTTGCTGATCTGCTCCTTGCTCGCCGACATCACCGGATGGAGGTGGAACGAGATTTTGGGGTACTTCTTGGTGAAGTAGGTAACCGACTTGGGCAGCAGATAGCGGGCGATAGTGTGGGTAGTGTGAATGTTGAGGGTGCCCACGGTCGGATCCAGATACTCACGGGAGATCGCCTTTATCTTGCTCTCGATGTTGAGCATCGCCTCGGCACACTTGATGATCTCCTCGCCCACCGGGGTGATGCGGTGCAGATGCTTGCCACGGCGCTCGAAGATCCGCACTCCCAGCTCGCTCTCCAGCAGGCCGATCTGCTTGCTGACCCCGGGCTGGCTGGTATAGAGCGCATCGGACGCCACCGAGACGTTGAGGTTGTGGTCCCGGATCGCGATCAAGTACTTCAATTGCTGTAGTTTCAAGGCTTCACCCTCTCAAGCTGGTGCGGCGATCACGCCAGACAAACAGGCCGCCACAAAGGGCGGCCAGTGTATCATCCGATCCCGACATCGCAGCGCTTGATCCTTCATTTTGCTACAAAATCTAGCACCCGAAGGGGGTCGCTGACAAACCGGGCTCAGGCTGCGCCGGCCCGCAGCGGCAGGATCCCCAAAAACTGCAGCAACCACTGCATCATGGTGGTCGAATCCACCTCTCCCTCCAGCGAGGAGAGGCTGCTCTGGTAACGCTCGTCGGGTAACAGGCCTCGGCGCCGCTCGATCAGCGCCCGGTTGTACTCCACCGAAAATTCCGGATGTCCCTGAATGGCAACTATGTTGTTCCCCTGCAGGAACATGAAGTTGGGGCAAAAATCGTTGCCCGCCAGCCGGGTCGCTCCGGGGGGCAGCAGGGCCACCTGATCCTGATGACTGGCCAGAATACGGATCTGATCACGAGACGGCGCCATCCAGGGCTCATCAGCCAACATGGGGTGCACCGACACTCCCAGCCCCCACCCCTTGGTAGACTTCACCACCTCGCCCCCCAGCGCCTGGGCGATCACCTGATGACCAAAACAAATCCCGGCCAGCTTGACGTCGGCATCATGGGCCCGACGGATCCAGCCACGCAACGCCTTGATCCAAGGGATATCGCTATAGGCATCGTGGCGCGAGCCGGTGATGAGCCAGGCATCGCACTCGTGCAGATCCTCCGGCAGCTCCCCATCGATGGCTGACCAGACCCGAAACTCCAGCTCGGGTGCCAGCGGCTGAAACCCCCTGATAAACATCTCGGAGTAGACGGGGCCAAAACGATCCGCCAGATCGGGATCCAGCCGGTCACAATCGAGAATTCCCAATCGCATCTGTTGCTCCTTTACAGAAGTGCCCCCGCAGACCAGCGATCTGCGGGGGCAAGAGAATTAAATCATGGTGGTGAGCCCTGGGCTCATCACTTCATGGTTGGCATGGAGAATTCGGCACCACTGCGCAGGCTCTGGGGCCAGCGCGCCGTCACCGTCTTCATCCGGGTATAAAAGCGAACCCCATCCGGCCCGTGCATGTTGAGCGGCCCGAAGATGGAGCGCTTCCAGCCGCCAAAGCTGTGAAACGCCATCGGCACCGGAATGGGAACGTTCACCCCTACCATACCGACCTGTACCCGCGCCGTGAAGTCCCGCGCGGTGTCGCCGTCGCAGGTAAAGATGGCGGTGCCATTGCCGTACTCATGTTCATTGATGAGTCGCAGCGCCGTCTCGTAGTCCGGCACCCGCACGATGGAGAGCACGGGGCCGAAGATCTCCTCGCGATAGATGCGCATCTCGGGGGTCACCTCGTCAAACAGGCAGCCACCGATAAAGTAACCCTCGTCGTGGCTCAGCGTGCGACCATCGACTCGCAGCGCGGCCCCTTCGGCCACCCCCTGATCCACATAACCGCGCACCTTGGCCAGATGCTCCTTGCTGATAAGCGGCCCCATCTCGTTTTCCGGGCTCTGGCCCAGCCCCGGGCCCACCCGCAGCTTCTCAACGAGCGGTTTCAGTTTGGCTACCAAGGCATCGGCGGTCTCGTCACCCACTACCACGGCTACCGAAATGGCCATGCAGCGCTCGCCCGCCGCCCCATAAGCAGCCCCCATCAGAGCTGAGACCGCCTGATCGAGATCAGCATCCGGCATCACCACCATATGGTTCTTGGCGCCGCCCAGCGCCTGCACTCGCTTGCCGTGGGCCGAGGCGGTGGCATAGATGTACTGGGCGATGGGGGTGGAGCCGACAAACGACACGGCGCCGACCCGCGGGTCGGTCAGCAGCACGTCCACCACCTCCTTGTCACCGTTCACCACGTTGAGCACGCCGTCCGGCAGACCGGCCTCCTTGAGCAGCTCGGCCATCCGCAGCGAGAGAGAGGGATCCTTCTCGGAGGGTTTGAGAATGAAGGTGTTGCCGCAGGCAATCGCGACCGGGAACATCCAGAGCGGCACCATGGCCGGGAAGTTGAACGGGGTGATGCCGGCGCAAACCCCGACCGGCTGCATCATGGAGTAGCTGTCTACCCCGCGACCGACGTTGAGGGAGTACTCCCCCTTGAGCAGATGGGGAATGCCGCAGGCAAACTCCACTACCTCCAGCCCGCGGGTCAGCTCACCCTGCGCATCGGAGAAGACTTTGCCGTGCTCGCGGCTGATGAGCTCGGCCAGCTCGTCCCTGTGCTGCTCCATCAACTCTTTGAAGCGGAAAAAGACCCGAGCCCGCACCAGCGGCGGGGTTTGCGACCAGTCGGCAAAGGCACGCTCGGCGATGGCGATCGCCTCCTGACACTCGGCGGCGCTGGAAAGCCCAACGCTCCCCTGCTGCTTGCCGCAGGCTGGGTTGAAGATGGCGCCCTGGCGCTCGCTACGACTCTCCTGCGGCTGGCCGTTGATGAAGTTGCTGACCCTGTATGTCATGTATCCTCCGTGATAATTGATGTGGTGATTGCGCTGAACAAGACAACGCAAGGCCCCGCCAGCGCGGGGCCATCAAATGGGTTAGGGTTGTGCCTGCAGGGCATCCTGCAGCAGGGTGAAGAGATCATCGATCTGGCTGCGCTCGATGATGAGGGGTGGCGACAGGGCGATGATGTCGCCGGTCACCCTGATCAGCGCCCCCTTCTCGAAGCAGCGGACAAACACCTCATAGGCGCGCTTGCCCGGCGCATCCGGCATGGATTCAAGTTCGATACCGGCCACCAGCCCGTAGTTGCGCACATCCTTCACATGCTTGCAGCCCTTCAGCGAATGGGCCGCCTCCTCCCAGTAGCCCGCCAGATCCGCGGCGCGGCTAAGCAGGTTCTCGTTGCGATAGATCTCGAGGGTCGCCAGACCCGCAGCAGCAGCCACCGGATGACCGGAATAGGTGTAGCCGTGGAACAGCTCGATAGCCCCCTTACCTGCCGCCATCATGTCGTCATAAATATGCTTTTGCACCAGCACAGCTCCCATGGGGATAGCGCCGTTGGTGAGCCCCTTGGCGCAGGTGATCATGTCGGGGATGACATCGAACTCCTGCGCGGCGAAGGGAGAGCCAAGGCGACCGAAACCGGTGATCACCTCGTCAAAAATCAGCAGGATGCCGTGTTTGGTGCAGATCTCCCGCAGCCGCTTGAGGTAGCCTTTGGGCGGCATCAGCACGCCGGTACTGCCGGCGATGGGTTCGACGATCACCGCCGCTATGTTGCTGGCATCGTGCAGAAAAACGATCTTCTCCAGCTCGTCGGCCAGCGCCACATCCTCCTCAGGCAACCCTTTGGTGAAGGCATTTTTGGCGATGTTGAGGGTATGGGGCAAATGATCCACCCCGGTCAGCAGGGAGCCAAACCACTTGCGATTGCCAGGAATGCCCCCCACCGAGATGCCGCCAAAGCCAACCCCGTGATAACCCCGCTCGCGACCAATCAGCCGGGTGCGGGTGCCCTGACCGCGAGCCCGCTGCCAGGCCAGTGCGATTTTGAGCGCGGTATCAACCGACTCTGAGCCGGAGTTGGTATAGAAGACATGGCCAAAGCCCTGGGGAGCGATCTCCACCAGCCGGTTGGCCAGCTCGAACGGCAACGGGTGGCCCATCTGGAAAGTGGGGGCGAAATCGAGGTGGGAAATCTGCTGGGAGACCGCCTCGGCAATCTCGCGCCGACCATGGCCCGCGTTGCAACACCAGAGTCCGGCAGTGCCATCCAGTATCTTGCGGCCATCCTCTGAGTGATAATACATCCCCTCCGCCGACTTCAGGATGCGCGGCGCCGCCTTGAACTGCTGGTTGGCGGTGAACGGCATCCAGAAGGCGGACATGTCGGAGGGAGTATTGATGTCGCTGATCGGTTTCATGGTCACCTCATCCTTAAGGTGTTTAGCAACTATTGGCCATTGCCTATTAAATTAAACACCTGAATCCATAAAAAAGGGCTCATTATCGCCCTGTCTGATGCCACCCCTAGCTAGATGACTCTACAGGGTGGTATAAGATATTTAACACAAATTTAATAATAGTAAACAGTCAAGGAGTGTCTATCGATGGATATCGGTCACCGTCTCAAGGCGGTTCGCACCAAGGCGGCCCTCTCCCAGCGCGAGCTGGCCAAACGCTCGGGCGTGACCAACGGATTCATCTCCCAGATCGAAAAGAATCAGGTGAGCCCGTCAGTTGCCTCCCTGCGCAAGGTGCTGGAAGGGATCCCCATGTCACTGGCCAGCTTCTTTACTGACGAGACCGAAATGGACTCCGAAGTGATCTTTCGCGCCGCCGATATGCCGGATCTCGGCACTCACCCCATCAGCTACCGGCTGGTGGGCCACAGCCGTGCCAACCGTGCCATCGGCATGTTGCAGGAGGTGCTGCCACCGGGCGCCGACACTGGCGACGACATGCTGAGCCACGAGGGTGAAGAGTGCGGCATCGTTATCAAGGGCGAGGTTGAAGTGACCGTGGGTGAGCAGATCTACCTGCTGACACCGGGGGACGGCTACTACTTCGACAGCCGCACTCCTCACCGTTTTCGCAATGTGGGCGAGCAGGAGTGCGTATTGATTTCGGCCAATACCCCCGCCAGTTTCTAACAGGGTGATAAGGGGTCAGCCAGCCGCCAATGTTTAATGAATTGTTACAAAATGGATTTACAAGTGGCAGGATGTTTAGCATATTGATACGCGGACAATGACTTTTGCCGGTTCAAGGAGTGAACATGAGTGACCTGACCCTGGCCCAGTGGCAACACAAGGCCGCCCATCTGACCCTGCCCTCACAAGCCTTTATCAACGGTAGCTATCGGGATGCCGTCAATGGTGCCACCTTCGACTGTATCAACCCGGCCAACGGCAAGCTGCTGACCAAGGTAGCAGCCTGCAATGCCGCCGATGCCGAGCTGGCGGTACAGGCCGCGCGTGATGCCTTCAACGACAAGCGCTGGAGCGGCCTGCCGCCGAAACAGCGCAAGCTGATCATGCAGCGCTTCGCCGAACTGATGCGTCTCAACAAGGTGGAGCTGGCACTGCTGGAGTCGCTGGACATGGGCAAGCCCATCGGCGATGCCATGGGCTACGATGCTCCTGCCGCCGCCAACTGCATCGCCTGGAACGCCGAAGCGATCGACAAGATCTACGATCAGGTCGCGCCGGTCGAGGAATCCGCCCTGGCGCTGGTGACCCGGGAACCGCTCGGAGTCGTTGCCGCCATCGTGCCGTGGAACTTCCCGCTGGTGATGGCCTGCTGGAAGCTGGGGCCGGCGCTCGCTACCGGCAACTCGGTCATTCTCAAACCTTCCGAAAAGTCCCCCCTGACCGCCTTGCGTATCGCAGGTCTGGCCAAAGAGGCAGGCATTCCTGACGGCGTGTTCAACGTACTCCCGGGCTTTGGCCATACCGTGGGCGAGGCGCTGGCCATGCACATGGATGTGGATTGCATCACCTTCACCGGATCCACCAAAATCGGCAAGCATCTGGTGGAGTGCTCCGGCAAGTCGAACCTCAAGCGCGCCTTTATGGAGTGCGGCGGCAAGAGCCCCAACATCATACTGGCAGATGCGCCGGACCTGGACGCCGCGGCCAAGAGCGCCGCTGGCGCCATCTTCTACAACCAGGGCGAGGTGTGTACCGCCGCCTCTCGCCTGCTGGTGCAAAACAGCATCAAGCCGCAATTTATGGAGCGACTGCTGGCCCATGCCCGCGAGTGGATCTCAGCCAACCCGCTCGACCCTGCGACCCGCATCGGCGCCATGGTGGATCACATCCAGATGGAGCAGGTGCTGCGCTATGTCGAGATTGGCAAGCAGGAGGGAGCCAAGCTACTGCTGGGAGGCAAACGCACCAATCTTGAGAGCGGCGGCTTCTATATCGAGCCCACCATCTTCGACGAGGTGACACCCGAGATGCGGATCTTCCGCGAGGAGATTTTCGGCCCTGTGCTGGCAGTGACCGGTTTCGACACGCTCGAAGAGGCCATTGCACTGGGCAACGACACCGACTACGGGCTGGCAGCAGCGATCTGGACCGCGGATCTCAACAAGGCGGTGAAGGGTTCCCGCGCCCTGCGTGCTGGCACCGTATTCGTCAACAACTGGGATGGCGGCGACATGACCATGCCGTTTGGTGGCTTCAAGCAGTCTGGTAACGGTCGTGACAAGTCGCTGCACGCGCTGGAGAAGTACACCGAGCTGAAAAGTACCTGGATCCAGCTCGAATAAAGGTATAAATAGCCATCATCATCAGCAATGGGGGAGAAATCCCCCCTTTTGCATTTTGGTCTTCCATCAGGCGGCACAATCGATATAATCATCAAATAAGCAAACCATTAAATATAAAGACAAAAATGCTATTTTTTCTGGGAAGCGTACTTTTTCTGGTGATCGGGTTGCCCCTGCTGTTTTTCGTGCTGGGGCACGGCGAGGCCTACGTGACCTGGGGCCCCTGGATCTCCGCCATCGCCCTGATGTTGTGGCTGTTGATGGACGTCGACAAGATCCGTCGCGGCAAAGGCTGACCAGCTTCCAACCGTATTCTCAAACTTCGTTTATTCGCTTCTTTCCTCGATAAAGGATCGCTACACTGATTTTTTGCGATGTTTTCCCGCATCCAACGCATCAGTAAAGGTCATCCGCATGCCGCAACAGATCCAGCGCCAGGGCGTCATCTACGCCCTGTGCGCCTATACCCTTTGGGGCATAGCCCCCATCTATTTCAAGACCATCTCTGCCGTCCCGGCCGCTGAAATTCTGACCCACAGGATGATCTGGTCCTGCGTGCTGCTGATGGTGCTCACCCTGGCTGGCCGCCAGTGGCACAAGGTGCAGGCAGTGCTGCGTCAGCCAAAAGTGCTGCTCACCCTAGCTTTTACCTCGGTCACCGTTGGCGGCAACTGGCTGCTGTTTATCTGGGCCATCAACAACGGCCACATGCTGGATGCCAGCCTCGGCTACTACATCAACCCGCTGTTCAACGTGCTGCTGGGAATGGTGTTTCTGAGCGAGAAGCTGCGCCGCCTGCAGTGGTGGGCAGTGGCGCTGGCCTTTGCCGGGGTGGCGATCCAGCTTATCGCCTTTGGCTCCCTGCCCTGGATTGCGCTGGTGCTGGCGTCGAGCTTTGCCATCTATGGGCTGGTGCGCAAAAAACTGGCCCTCGATGCACTTACCGGCCTGCTGATCGAAACCATGATCATGCTGCCACCGGCAGCAATCTATCTGTGGGGCATTGCCGACAGCCCCACCAGCCATCTCACCCAGAACGACTGGCACCTCAACCTGCTGCTGATCGCTGCTGGCGCCGTCACCACAGCCCCTCTGCTCTGCTTCACCGCCGCCGCGACACGGCTCAAGCTCTCCACCCTGGGCTTCTTCCAGTACATAGGCCCCAGCCTGATGTTCATCCTCGCTGTCACTCTCTACGGCGAGGAGCTGGCAATGGACAAGGCTCTTACTTTCGCCTGTATCTGGAGCGCGCTGCTGATCTTCACGCTGGATGGGCTGCGCAACGGCAAGCGTCCTGCTGCAACGAGCAATATAAAGCCTTCAAAATCAAATCAGTAGCTAACAAAGTCATCAGAAGCGATATGCCATTTTCTCGCCCCCTGACCTGTTAAACCGGTAGCCTTGGACTCAATGTGGGAATAGGATCCGCACTCCCTATTCTCCATCCAGCTATAAGGAATTACAGCTATGACTCGAAAATGGTCGCTCCCCATCGTGGCAATCGCGGGGGGAGCGTTACTCTGGCTTGGCAACACCTTTGGTATGAAATGGGCTCTGATGGCCCTGATCGGATTCGGCTTCGGCTTCACCCTCTCCTTCAGCCGCTTCGGCATCGTCTTCGGTTGGCGCGAGATGCTGACCAAGCGCAACAGTTACTATGTGCGGGTTCACCTGCTCACCATCGCCATCGAAATTCTGCTGTTCACCACCTTCCTCTCCTTTAGCCACGCCCTGTTTGGCGATGCCATGGTGGGTAACGTGATGGCTATCGGCATTCCCTTCATCGTCGGTGCCTTCCTGTTCGGCATCGGCATGCAGCTGGCAGGCGTCTGTGCAACCGGCACTCTTTATTGCTGCGGCGAGGGACAACCCCGCTTCTGGCTGGTGCTGATCTGCTACGGCATCGGCACCCTCATCAGCAACCAGTTCCGCCCCGAACTGGAGGCCACCTTCTCCAGCCATGTGGTGCTGGCCAAGGATTTGACCGGCAATATCTGGAGCGGCATGCTGCTCAACCTGGCGCTGGTCGCCGTGCTGTTCCTGCTGTTTCGCAAGAGCGAACTCAAGCGTACCGGCGAACTCAAGCCCCTCTTCAGCGGCGGCAATCTGTTCTGGCGCGATGGCCGCTTCACCGTGCTGACCGGCGGCATCATCATCGCCATACTCAACTCTATTGTCGTCGCCCTGCACGGCTCGGCCTGGACCATCACCGGCGCCGTCTATGACATGGCGCTGCGCGGCGCCTCTCTGTTCGGCCTGTTCGAGGGCAACCCCAAGCTGGCCCAGCCGCTCTTCATCAACCCCATGGTCGGCATGTTCTGGCTCGGCATTCTGGGGGCCATGCTGGCGCGCTGCATCAGCGGTGGTGGCAACTTCGCCCCGATGCGGATCGGCAACAGTCTGGCCTCCATCCTCGGCGGCCTGCTGATGGGGATGGGCGCCATGTACAGCGCCTGCAACCTCGGCGGCTTCTTTGATGGCACCGCCTCCGGCAGCCTGCACGGCTGGGTCTGGATGCTGATGGCCCTCGCCGGCAGCCTGATCGGCATCCGCCTGCGCCCGCTGTTCAAGCTCTAAGCCACAGGCCGGTACTCGCCAACAAGGGAGTCGGGTCACACCAAATAAAGAGAGCCAGTCCGCTTGCGCGGGCTGGCTCTCTTTTTTCTGTCGCGCCGGGATCACACCGGCCCGTCAGCTAGCACGTCATCAGAACCACTGGCCGTGGCGCTTGATGTAGATGCTCTTGACGGTCTGGGTCAGCCCCATGTAGGCCAGCATGGTGATCACCAGCCACATGAAGTACTTGGGCCCATCCAGCGTGATGAAGCCGAAGTGCTCAGCCACAGGCGAGAAGGGCAGGTAACAGCCGATAGCAATGGCGATCGAGGTGGAGAGCAGCACCGGCAGGGTAGCGGTACTCTGCAGGAACGGGATCTTGCGGGTACGCAGCATATGTACCACCAGCGTCTGCGACACCAGCCCCTCGATAAACCAGCCGGAGTTCATGATGGCCTGACCGTTGACCAGCGGATCCATGCTGCCGTTGGCGGTGGCATAGAGGGCGCCAGCACCGAACACGAACCACATCAGGCAATAGGTACTGATATCGAACACCGACGAGGTCGGGCCAAGCCAGAGCATGAAGCGCTTGATGTTGCTCGCCTCCCACTTGCGCGGTCGCTTGAGGAACTCGGGATCCATCTTGTCCCACGGCAGCAGCATCTGGGAGACGTCATACACCAGATTCTGGATCAGCATCTGCATCGCCAGCATGGGTGCCCATGGCAGCCAGGCGGAAGCCACCAGCACCGAGAAGACGTTGCCGAAGTTGGAACTGGCGGTCATGTTGAGGTACTTGAGGATGTTGCCAAAGGTCTCGCGCCCCTTGATCACCCCCTCCTCCAGCACCATCAGACTCTTCTCCAGCAGGATGATGTCGGCGGTCTCCTTGGCGATGTCGGCACCGCTGTCCACCGAGATCCCTACGTCCGCATCCCGCAGCGCCGGCGCATCGTTGATGCCGTCACCGAGGAAACCGACGGTGTTGCCGTTGGCCTGCAGCGCCTTAACCACCCGCGACTTCTGCAGCGGGGTGAGCTTGGCGAAGATGGTGGTCTGCTTGACCACCTCGCACAACGCCACGTCATCCATTCCTTCGATATCCTTGCCGAGCAGCGGTAAGCCGGGCTCCAGCCCTACGTCACGACACACCTTGCTGGTGATGATGGGATTGTCACCGGTCAGCACCTTGACCGACACACCATAGTCGTTCAGCGCACGGATGGCCGGTGCGGCCGAATCCTTGGGCGGATCGAAGAAGGTGAGGAAGCCGCGCACCACCAGATTGACCTCATCACTGGTACGATAGCTCTGCTTGCACTCGCCTGCCGGGATCTCGCGGGTCGCCACGATCAGTACCCGATAGCCCTCGGCATTGAACTCCTCGCTCTGGCGCAGCAGGGCAAGGCGATCGGCGTCGGTCAGATCCCGCACATCCTGGCCATCGGCGATCTGGCTGGAGACGGCCAGCATCTCTTCCACCGCCCCCTTGGAGACCATCAGCTGCTGGCCACGCTCATCCTGTACGATCACCGACAGACGGCGGCGCACGAAGTCGAATGGCAACTCATCCACCTTGCTGTAACCAGCCGGCTTGCAGCCAGCTCCCAGCACATCGGCATGCTCGATCACCGCGATGTCCATCAGGTTCTTCATGCCGCTCTGATGATAACTGTTGAGCCAGGCCAGCTGCAGGATCCGGTCGTCCCGGTTGCCACGCACGTCGTAGTGGTGCTCGAGGATGATCTTGTCCTGGGTCAGGGTACCTGTCTTGTCGGTGCAGAGCACGTCCATGGCACCGAAGTTCTGCACCGAGTTGAGCCGTTTGACCACCACCTTGCGCTTGGCCATGGCCACCGCCCCTCGCGCCAGGTTGGCGGAGACGATCATCGGCAACATCTCGGGGGTGAGCCCTACCGCCACCGCCAGCGCGAAGGTGAGCGCCGACATCCAGTCACCACTGCTGATGCCACTCAGCATGAAGACGATGGGCACCATCACCAGCATGAAGCGGATCAGCAACCTGGTAACGCTATTGACGCCGCGATCGAAACTGGTCTCGATGCGCTTGTGGCTCACCACGTTGCGGGCCAGCGAACCGAAGTAGGTGTCGCTGCCGGTGGCCACCACCACAGCCTTGGCTGTACCGCTCACCACATTGGTGCCCATGAAGCAGATGTTGGGCTGGTCGAGCAACCCCACGTCCCCTGTGCTGTTGCCGTCTGCCGACTTCTCGGCCACTGCGCCCAGGGTGTCGTACTTCTCCACCGGCAACGCTTCACCGGTCAGCACCGCCTGGCTGATAAAGAGATCGCGAGATTCGATCAGCTTGATGTCGGCGGGGATCATGTCCCCCGCCTGCAAGTGCACTATGTCTCCGGCCACCAGCTCGGTCATTGCCACTTCCTTGCGCTGGGGGGTGGCGCCCGGCGAGGGACGACGCTGTACGGTGGCGGTATTGCGCACCAGCGACTTGAGCGCCTCGGCCGCCTTGGCGGAACGGTACTCCTGCCAGAAGCGCAGCAGACCGCTCAAGCCCACCATGACACCGAGGATGATCACCTTGACCCAGTCCTCGTCGCCGGGCTCAGCCATCAGTACGTCCATCACGTAACTGACCAGCCCGAGCACGATCAGAACCATCACGAAGGGGTTCTTGAACGCGTGCAGCAGCTGGATCAATGGATGAGGCGGTTTGTCGTGGGTCACCTCGTTGGGGCCAAACTGGACCAGACGGTTGGCCGCCTCGGTCGCGGTCAGGCCGTCGATATTGCCGCGCACGGCAGTGAGGGTGTATTCGAGGGACTTGTCGGCCTCGTCGAGCACCCGGGAGGAGAGCTTCTCATTGGCACGGCCCGGGGCGACGAACCCCTGTTGCTTGTGCCGGCTGGCAGTATGTTGTTGCTTCATAACTTTAAATCCTGATTTTCGCTTGCAGAAGGGCCCTGTCGCGGGCCAGGCCAGGCGTCAGTACTGATATCGAAAGCTGTGAACCCGACTCGTTGCCGGCACGCTCAACTGGCGCGCACGGGGCGGCTCGTCAGACAAATGTCTGCCGTCGAGCTAACCTGCATGGTTGGGTCAGATCAGGGGTCAGAACACCGCATCCCGTCCCCGCAGGGGGGATCAGGAGTGGGGAGACGTGAACCCCGAGGGTCGAGGTTTGGGCTCTTCGGTCATACGATATCCTCCGAGTGGGGTGGAGAGAGGGCCGGACGAACCATGGACAGCGATACACACTGTCGTTGGCAGGCATGGCCGCGAGTCTGCATTATCAGCGGACCAATCCGGCGATCCCGCAACTAGAGCGGCATCACCCATAAAGAAAATCAGGATTACGACAGTTTGAAATAACTGGATGCGGGCAGGAAATAGTATCAGTGATATCTGGCGGGTAAGAACATCGGAGAAAACCACGCCTATAGAAATATTACAGCGCGACCCTTGCCACCGCCGAAATATATTAATCAATCACATCATTTATTTTAATGTGCAACCTGCCATATCGAAAACGAAATAGTTTTCAATATGAGATTATCCATCTTGTTATTTTACGCTTGATCCCTTCCCGACCACGGCACGGATGCATGGTTCCGACGCTGTGACGGCCCTGACGGGCAGTACCGGGATGCATGATGAAGCGTTCAATTGCAGAGGTCGCGAGGCGCGCATGGCTCGCAGATGAGCGGAACGATCCAGATTTACAACCGTAATCCCTGATGAAGGCGGGATAAAGAGGTTGTGAGAGTCGATGCTGACTCATATAGATGCTGCACTCTATGCTTGTGATTCGAGCAATCAGAGTGAGAGAGAAGATAAAATATTCGGCCTCAGCTCTGGTAAACCCGCATCGCGATTTGCAATCGGCTACAACTGTCGCAGTCCATAATATTTACCTGTCTATTGATAACACGCAGAGATTCTAACCAAAAGAATCTTCAGGCGCAAAGTTTAATTCTATTTTTTTATCCTGTAATTTCCTGGAAATATAATAACTATTCCTATTAGGAAAAGATTCGATAACTCATGATGTTGGCAAATCAGGTCTGCACCACCATCCGATCACGCTGACCATAGAAAACGGGAGGCCTGGCCTCCCGTTCTTCTCGAATCCCATCTCTAGCCGCAGCATCACTGCGCCGGCTGGGAAACCCCCTCCAGATGGATTTCAACCCGACGATCCGGTGCCAGACAGGCAATCAGCTCCTGTTTGGAACGGCTGGCGCAGTTGTTGCCAGTAACCGGATTGGCCTTGCCACGCCCTTCGACCCGCACCTTGTCAGCATACAAGCCTTTGGCTACCAGATAGCTGGCCACGCTCTGGGCCCGCTTCTCGGAGAGGGCCAGGTTGTAGTTGTCGGAGCCGATGCGGTCGGTATAACCGACCACGGTCGCGACGCCATCCTTCGGATTGGCCGCCACAATCTGGCTGAACAGGGCATCGAGCGCCTGGCTGGCGGCAGGTTTCAGGGTCGCCTTGTTGAACTCGAACAGCACATCGGAACTAAGGCTGAAGGTCTTGGGCTCCACCACCACAGCCGGGGCAGGCTCGGCTGCCGGAGCTGGCGCCGGCACAGCAACCTCACCACCTTGCTGACCGAAACGATAGAGCATGCCGAACGAGATCAGGCCGTTATCCAGCTCGATGCCTGAGCGATCGAGAGAGGCATCTCCCAGCGGCGTAGTGTACTGGTACTCCAGACGGGCGGCCCAGTCACGATCGATGGCGTACTCGGCACCCAGCGCCCCGACAAATGCGGCGCCATGCTTTTTACCGGTCTCGCTGCTATTGGCGAAGCTGATCTCGCTATCCGTCCAGGCATAGGCACCGCCGAGCCGGCCATAAAGATCGAGCACATTCGTTGCCGGGAAGCTGATCTTCATGGTGGCCTGAATCATCTGGCTCTTGGCTTCGGTATTGAGGGTATTGGCGCCGGTGCCCGAGGTGGTGTCGTATTTGCCAAGCCAGTCATAACCCAGCTCGAACCCCAGGTTGGGGTTGAGCTGGTAACCGGCGAACAGACCCAGACCCAGATCATCCGTGTTCTCGCTGGTATTACCCAACGTCTGGGCAATCGACTCGGCATACTGGTTGTGGTCAACGCCATAGTAATTGGACCAACCGGCCTTGCCACCGACATACCAGGTATTGTCCTGAGCAGCGGCCTGCACGGCTCCGGCCGCCAGCAAACCACTGACCAATACGGCAAGCATGGATTTATTCATATTTTCGCCTCTGCAATAAGTCGTTATGGGCGCCTGAGTGCGCACTCTTCCCTGTGTGAAGCCGTCAGGCGGCCTCTCCGCTATTCAGGGTATCCCATCCGAACGCAGCCTCAAATGACCAGCATCTCAGGAGTGTGAAGCGGCCTGCATTATCGCGCCATCGTCGGCCAAAATGGTCTTTGCCAGCATTCTGGCCTGCTCCAACGCCCGTGGCTGCTGATAGCTGTGAGCCATCACGATCGCCCCCTCCAGCAACAGGCAAAGCTCGGTGGCCTGTGCCAGAGAACAGTTGAGCTGGTTTATCACCCAGCCCAATAACGCCTGCTTGTGGGCCATCACCAGCTTGCGCACCGGATGGCGTGGGTCGGCAAACTCGGCGCTGGCGTTGATAAAGTTGCAGCCATAGAAATCAGAGCGGCCAAACCACGCCGCGAAACCATCGAACAGCGCCTGGAGGCGAGCTTCACGTCCGCTCACACCGGCCAGCCGCTGGTCAAGCAAGGCGAAGAACTCCCGGTCACGAGCGAGCAGCACCTCCTCAATCAAGGCATCCTTGGTCGGGAAGTGGCGATAGAGGGTGCGCTTGGTACTCCCCGCCTCGGCCCAGATGCGATCTATGCCGGTGGCATGAAAGCCATGACGGTTGAACAGACGGTAGGCCGTCGCCACCAGTTGTTGACGCTTCTCACTCATGATTTGCCTCTTGAAGTACACCGATCTGTCTACCTAATGTGCCTAATCAGTTCTGGCAAACCAAGAGGAAAGCATGATGACAAAATGGTATGGCCCGTTATGGGCAGGTGTGGGCGCCGCACTCACCATCGGCATATTGGGATGGCTCAATCTGAGCTGGCATGTCGCGCTAGTCATGGCACCTTTCGGGGCCAGCTGTGTGTTGTTGTTTTCCCTGCCAGATAGTCCGCTGGCGCGCCCCAAAAACGTGCTGGGTGGACACCTGCTGACGGCCTGCGTCGGACTGGTCATCGGCCTGCTTCCCCTCCCTGCTGAAATGCAGATGGCTCTGGCAACCGGGCTGGCCATCGCCCTGATGCAGGGACTGAATATTCTTCACCCTCCGGCGGGCGCCAATCCCTTGCTGATCCTGATGACAGGACAAGAGCCAGCCTTCCTGTGGCAAACGGTGCTGCCCGGCACCCTGCTGCTGATGGCACTGGCCCATGGATTTCAATGGCTCAGACAGAAGTTCCCAATTGCAGCCTAAAAACAGAGGGAGGACAACGCCTCCCTCCTGCTTCATCGCGATCCCGCCATCAACTAGCCAGGAATAGCCGGTAGGCGGGGTCGTCGCTCACCTCTTTCCAGCCGTAGCCAATCTCGCGCAGGTAGTCGTGGAAGGCTGCCACGTCTTCATCCGGCAGCTCGAAGGCGCAGAGCACGCGGCCGTAGTCGGCACCGTGGTTACGGTAGTGGAACAGGCTGATGTTCCAGCGACAACCCAGTGTCTCGAGGAAGCGCATCAGGGCGCCAGGCTGCTCCGGAAACTTGAAGCTGTAGAGACGCTCACCAAGGGGCCGGGCCGGGCGGCCGCCAATCATGTAGCGCACATGATTCTTGGCCAGCTCGCTCTCGGTCATGTTGACCACTGGATAGCCGTTGCCACCGAGCTGATCGATGATCTGGCCGAGCTCTTCGTCACCGCCGGTGAGGCGCACCGAAACGAACAGCGACGCCTGTTCGGCATCGGCGTAGCGATAGTTGAACTCGGTCACCATGCGGGGGCCAAGCTGACGACAGAAGTCGAGGAAGGCCCCCTTGCGCTCGGGGATGGTCACCGCCAGCATGCCCTCGCGCTTCTCGCCGATCTCGCAGCGCTCCGACACGTAGCGCAGGCTGTGGAAGTTAACGTTGGCGCCGGAGAGAATGGCCGCCATCCGCCCCCCTTTGACCTGCTCCCGCTCGCTGTAGGCCTTGAGGCCCGCCAGCGAGAGGGCGCCCGACGGCTCGGCGATGGCGCGGCAGTCGTCGAAGATGTCTTTCAGTGCGGCGCAGATCTGGTCGTTGGAGACGGTCACCACCTCGTCCAGATACTGGTTGCACAGGCGGAAGGTCTCCTCGCCGATGCGCTTGACCGCCACCCCGTCCGCAAACAGCGAGACCCGCTCCAGATTGACCGGCTCGCCGGCCGCCAGCGCGGCCTTGAGACAGGCAGACCCTTCAGCCTCCACCCCGATCACCTTCACATCCGGCAGCAGTTGCTTGATATAGACCGCCACCCCGGCGGCCAACCCACCGCCGCCCACCGGCACAAAGACGTGAGTGAGGTGGGTATCCTGCTCCAGCAACTCCTTGCCGATGGTGCCCTGCCCGGCGATCACCTCGACGTCGTCAAACGGCGGGATCAGGGTGTAACCCTCCAGCTCGGAGAGGCGGCGGCTCTCGCCGTAGGCCTCGTCGAAACTGTTGCCAAACAGCATGACGTTGCCGCCCTGCCGGCGCACCGCGTCGATCTTGATATCCGGCGTGGTCTTGGGCATCACGATGATCGCCTTGATGCCGAGCTTGGCGGCCGACAGGGCGACCCCCTGTGCGTGGTTGCCAGCAGAGGCGGCGATAACGCCGCGCGCCTTCTGCTCCTCGGTCAGGGTGGCGATCTTGTGATAGGCGCCGCGCAGCTTGAAGGAGTGGACCGGTTGCAGATCCTCCCGCTTCAGGCTGACATGGTTGCCGAGCCGCTCGGAAAGTTTCTTCAGGGTTTGCAGGGGGGTCACCCGCGCCGCCTCATAGACGGGGGAGAGCAACACCTTGCGTAGATAATCCGCCGCAGAGACCATGATTTATTCCCCCAGCATCGAGCGATCGCGAACCGCGCCCTTGTCGGCACTGGTGGCGAACATGGCGTAGGCGCGCAGGGCAAAGGAGACCTGACGCTGACGATCGAGCGGCTTCCAGCCACGGGCTTCCACGGCGACGCGGCGGGCGGCCAGCACGCTGTCGGCCACCTCCAGCACCATGCTGCGGGCCGGGATATTGATGCTGATGATGTCGCCATCCTCCACCAGACCTATGGTGCCGCCAGAGGCTGCTTCCGGCGAGACGTGGCCGATGGAGAGGCCCGAGGTACCGCCGGAGAAGCGGCCGTCGGTGATCAGGGCGCACGCCTTGCCGAGCCCCATGGACTTGAGATAAGTGGTGGGGTAGAGCATCTCCTGCATGCCCGGACCCCCTTTCGGCCCTTCGTAGCGGATCACCACTACCTCGCCTGCTTTCACGGTACCATCGAGGATGCCGCTCACCGCGCTCTCCTGACTCTCGAATACCCGGGCCGGGCCACGGAAGGTGAGGTTCTCCTCATCCACCCCGGCAGTCTTGACGATGGCGCCGTTGACCGCGAGGTTGCCGGAAAGCACGGCGAGGCCGCCCTCCTGGCTGTAAGCGTTGTCCAGCGAGCGGATGCAGCCTTCGGCGCGGTCCAGATCCAGCTCCGGCCAGCGGCAATCCTGACTGAACGCCTTGGTGGTGCGGATCCCGGCCGGCCCGGCGCGGTAGAAGTCCACCACCTCCTGACTCGGCTGGCGGCTGACGTCATATTCATTGAGCTGTTCGACAAGAGAGCAACCCAGCACGGTGCGAGTATCCCCATGCACCAGACCCGCTTTTTCCAGCTGGCCCAGAATGGCGACCACGCCACCGGCGCGGTGCACATCTTCCATATGGTACTTCTGAGTGGAGGGCGCCACCTTGCAGAGCTGTGGCACCTTGCGCGACATGCGGTCAATATCGGCCATGGTGAAGTCGACGCCCGCCTCCTGCGCCGCTGCCAGCAGGTGCAGCACGGTATTGGTGGAGCCACCCATGGCGATGTCGAGCGCCATGGCGTTCTCGAACGCCGCCTTGGTGGCGATATTGCGCGGCAGTGCCGAAGCATCGTCCTGCTCATACCAGCGCTTGGCCAGCGTCACGATGCGCTGGCCCGCCAGCTTGAACAGCTGCTCGCGATCGGCGTGGGTTGCCAGCATGGAGCCGTTGCCCGGCTGGGAAAGGCCGAGCGCCTCGGTCAGACAGTTCATGGAGTTGGCGGTAAACATGCCGGAGCAGGAGCCACAGGTGGGGCAGGCACTGCGCTCCACCTGTTCGCTCTGGGCGTCGGAGACCTTGGGATCGGCGCCCTGGATCATGGCGTCCACCAGGTCCAGCTTGATGATCTGGTCGGAGAGCTTGGTCTTGCCCGCTTCCATCGGGCCGCCGGAGACGAAGATCACCGGAATGTTGATGCGCAGGGCGGCCATCAGCATCCCCGGGGTGATCTTGTCGCAGTTGGAGATACAGACCATGGCGTCGGCGCAGTGGGCGTTGACCATGTACTCCACCGAATCGGCAATCAGCTCCCGGGATGGCAGGGAATAGAGCATGCCGCCGTGGCCCATGGCGATGCCGTCATCCACGGCGATAGTGTTGAACTCCTTGGCCACCCCGCCTGCGGCCTCGATCTCCCGCGCCACCAGTTGGCCCAGATCCTTGAGGTGGACGTGGCCCGGCACGAACTGGGTGAAGGAGTTGACCACGGCGATGATGGGTTTGCCGAAATCCTGATCGGTCATTCCGGTGGCACGCCACAGGGCGCGGGCCCCGGCCATGTTACGTCCGTGGGTGGTGGTGGCGGATCTCAACTTCGGCATTGTCTCTACTCCCTGAATGCCCAGCGGGCTCATTATCTTTGAAAATGAAAAAGTGACTCTCGGATCGGGAATCGATCCTGGTGAGGGCACAGCGCAGAGCCCTCACCGGAAGCGACTCGGGGAGGCACAGCGCCTCCCCTCTCTCATCAGTCGTTGACGGGCGTCAGCCAACCCCACTTGTCCTCGGTCTGGCCATTGAACAGGCCGAAGAAGGCGTTCTGCAGCTGCTCGGTCACCGGGCCACGGCTGCCAGCACCCACCTTCATTCGATCAACGGAGCGCACCGGGGTCACCTCGGCCGCCGTGCCAGTCATGAAGATCTCGTCTGCGACATAGAGCGCTTCACGAGGCAGCGCCTGCTCGCGCACCTCGTAACCGAGATCGCGGGCCAGCGTCATGATGGTGTCGCGGGTGATGCCGGGCAGGATGGCAGCGGTAGCGGGCGGGGTGAACAGCACGCCGTTCTTCACCAGAAACAGGTTCTCCCCCGCCCCTTCGCTCAGGTAGCCATTCACATCCAGTGCCAGCCCCTCGGCGAAGCCGTTGCGCTTGGCCTCGCGGCTGATCAGCTGGGATGACAAATAGTTGCCGCCCGCCTTGGCGCCGGTGGGAATAGTGTTGGGAGCGAGTCGGTTCCAGGAGGTGACGCAGACATCCACCCCGTTCTTCAGCCCCTCTTCCCCCAGATAGGCGCCCCACGGCAGGGCGGCCACCATCAGGTCGGCCTTGGCATCCAGCGGTGGATGCAGCCCCAGCCCCACGTTGCCGACAAAGGCCAGCGGGCGCAGGTAGCCGCTCTTCAGGCCGTTCTCGCGCACCACGGTGCGGCAGGCTTCATTCACGTCGGACTCGCTGTAGGGGATGTCCATCCAGTAGATCTTGGCGGAGTCGAACAGGCGGCGGGTGTGCTCCTGCAAACGGAAAATGCAGGTGCCTTTGGGGGTATCGTAGGCACGCACACCCTCGAACACCGAGGAGCCGTAGTGCAGGGCGTGGCTCATCACATGTACCTGGGCATCCTGCCAGGGCACCAGTTTGCCGTTGAACCAGATGTATTGCGGGTGAGTGGCGGATTGGGAAGGCTGTGACATTGGCTTTGCTCCTTAAGCTCTGATCCGGGGTTGCTGTTCCAGTGCATCGACCCGGGAGACGTCCACCAGCTTCACCAGCTGGCTCCACAACTGCTGGATGGGACGCACCGACTCGACAGTAACCGTGATCCGCAGCTGTTGGCAATCCTGCTCCATATTCAAGGCGCAGAGATTGAAGCCGCGGTGGCGCACCACCCGCAGCACCCGCTCCATCACTTCGGGTCTGGGCTGGGCGTGGATATGCAGGGTGTGTTGTGCAAATGCTGGCTGGGCAAGGGTGTGCGGGTTCATGGGCGTTGCTCCATCATCTGGTGGTTGGCGACTCCCGGTGGAACCAGGGGCCAGACGTTTTCTTCCTCTGAAATAGCCACATGCAGCAGGTAGGCACTCTCGCTTGCCAGCAGGCGATCCAGTGCCGGACCTATCTCTTCCTTGCATGTGATGGTCTCGCCGGGAATGCCGAAGGCGGCAGCCAGGGCGACGAAATCGGGGTTGTCGGACAGATTGGTCTCGCTGTAGCGACCGTCGAAGAACAGCTCCTGCCATTGGCGCACCATGCCGAGGCGCTGGTTATCCAGCAGCACCATCTTCACCTTGAGCTGAGCGCGGCGGATGGTGCCGAGCTCCTGCACGTTCATCATGAAAGAGCCGTCACCGCTTACCAGCACCACTTCATCCTCCGGGCGCGACATCTTGGCGCCGATGGCGGCGGGCAGACCGAACCCCATGGTGCCGAGACCGGCGCTGGAGAGGTGGTTGCGCGGGCTGGTGAAGCGCATGTGCTGGGCCACCCACATCTGGTGCTGACCCACGTCGCAGGCGACCACGCTGCTCTCCGGCAACTTGGCAGATAGCTGTTTGAGCAGAGCTGGGGCATAGATGGCCTGACCCGGGTGGTCGTAGCGAAATGCATATTCGCGGGCCATGGCGGCGCAGTGTTCACGCCAGGGGGCGATGTCGAGAGTCATGGCGAGGCGCGGCAGCACCAGCTTGAGATCCGTGGTGATGCCCACCTCGGCGGCACGGCGCTTGCCGAACTCGGCGGCATCCACATCGAGATGGATCACCTTCGCCTCGGGGGCAAACTCCTCCAGCTTGCCGGTCACCCGATCATCGAAACGGGCGCCCACCACCAGCAGCAGATCGCACTGCTGCACCGCATAGTTGGCCGACTTGGTGCCGTGCATGCCGAGCATGCCCAGATAAACGGTACTGTCGGGGTCGAGCGCGCCGATCCCCTTGAGGGTGGTGACCGCTGGCATGCCGGTGGCGGCGGCAAAGTCACGCAACTGCTGCTCGGCATTGGCCATGCCCACTCCGCCACCGACGTAAAGCACCGGACGCTCGGCGGCAGCCAGCAGGGTGCGGGCTGCGGTCAGCTCCGAGGGGTTGAGCACCTCCGGCTCCTCCACCGCAAACAGCGGGCTCTGGGCAGGCACGGCGGCAAGCTGCACATCCTTGGGGAGATCGATCAGCACAGGTCCGGGGCGCCCTTCGGTGGCGATGGCGAAAGCTTCTGCAAGCACTCGCCCCAGATCGGCGGCATCGGTCACCATGAAGGAGTGCTTGGTGCAGGAGAGGGACATGCCGAGCACGTCGACCTCCTGAAACGCATCGGTACCGATGGCTGAACAGGGCACCTGACCGCTGATGGCCACCAGCGGCACCGAGTCGAGCAGCGCCTCCGCCAGACCGGTCACCAGATTGGTGGCGCCGGGGCCGGAGGTGGCGATGCAGACCCCCACCTGACCGGAGGCGCGGGCATAACCCACCGCGGCCATGGCGGCACCCTGCTCGTGGCGACAGAGCTGATGGGCCAGACCACCGTCATACAGGGCATCGTAGACCGGCATGATGGCCCCGCCCGGGTAACCAAACACCTGGGTCACACCCTGTTTCTTGAGAGCCTGTACCAAAAACTGCGCGCCGTTCATGTGGAAAATCCTGTCCTTTGGTCGAAAAAAAACCCCCGGGCTGTGAGGCTCGGGGGTCGCTTGTTTCGTTCTGTCCGGTGGTGGGTCTATCCCTTGTTCCGTGCAGCTAAACGAGCCCCGAGCGGTGAGATAATAATCACCACTAGGACCACAATAATGCTGACGAAACGGGAGGCCATGTTCATAGTTACAACCGGAAATCCTGTGAAATTGGGGCGGTTTTTACCGCGAATGGCTATTAGAACTAGCACGGTGATTTTTATTGGGCAAGCCTTTTTTCTGTGACAACCCACTGATTTTGGCTATTCCTCAGCCGGAACTCTGGAATAAAAAACCAACAACAAACAGTTAGTCAGAACATATATCAACTCAAGGACGGGATTTATGTCATTAGCTGTGGTTTATAGCCGTGCCAGCCTCGGGATCGCGGCCCCGCAAGTTACAGTGGAAGTTCACCTCTCCAACGGCCTGCCCGCCTTCAACATGGTCGGCCTGCCGGAAACCTCGGTGAAGGAGTCGCGAGATCGGGTGCGCAGCGCCCTGCTCAACGGCAATTTCGAGTTCCCGTGCAAACACATCACAGTCAATCTGGCCCCCGCCGATCTACCCAAGGAGGGAGGCCGTTTCGATCTGGCCATCGCCATCGGTATTCTTGCCGCTTCCAAGCAGATACCTGCAAAATATCTGCTCGATCACGAATTTTTAGGGGAATTGGCCCTGACCGGAGAGATCCGCCCTGTGCTCGGGGTGCTGCCCGCCGTGCTCGCCTGCCGGGATGCGGGGCGCACCCTGCTGGTACCGCGAGAGAACGGCCCGGAAGCCTCTCTCATTCAGGATGCCGAGGTGCGCACCGCCCATCAGCTGCTGGCCGTCACAGCTTGGCTGGCAGGCCAGTACGAACTGCCGCTGCCGGATCCCCAAAGCGCGGAGAGCCTGCCAGATGTGCCGGACCTGCAGGATGTGATCGGCCAGTCACAGGCCAAGCGGGCGCTGGAGATCGCCGCCGCCGGCAGCCACAACCTGCTGTTCATCGGCCCGCCCGGCACCGGCAAGAGCATGCTGGCGAGCCGATTGCCCGGCATCTTGCCGCCGCTGAACGAGCAGGAGGCGCAGCAGACCGCCGCCATCCACTCCATCGGCGGCCTCACTCCGCGCGCCGGTCACTGGCACCACAGACCCTATCGCACGCCCCACCACAGTGCCTCGGCAGTGGCACTGGTGGGCGGCGGCAGCCACCCGCGGCCCGGCGAAATATCGCTGGCCCACAACGGCGTGCTGTTTCTGGATGAATTGCCCGAGTTCGAGCGCAAGGTGCTCGACTCCCTGCGCGAGCCGCTGGAGACGGGCCACATCACCATCAGCCGGGCCGCCCGTCAGGTCGATTTTCCCGCCCGCTTCCAGCTGGTGGGAGCCATGAATCCCAGCCCCTGCGGCCACTATGGAGATGGGCAGACCCGCTCCAGCCCGGATCAGATATTGCGCTATCTCGGCAAGCTCTCCGGCCCCTTTCTCGATCGCTTCGACCTGACGGTGGAGGTGCCGCTGCTGCCCAAGGGCAGCCTCACCGGCAAGGCGGAGCGGGGGGAGTCGAGCCAGCAGATCCGCGATCGGGTGCTGGTGGCGAGAGAGCGTATGCTGAGCCGTAACGGCAAGCTCAACAACCTGCTGGATAGCCGTGAGATAGAGGATATTTGCCGCTTATCACCGCAAGATGCCGAATTTTTGGAGAACGCCATCCAGAAGCTGGGGCTCAGCATCCGGGCCTGGCATCGCATCCTGCGGGTGTCACGCACCATCGCCGATCTGGCCGGGCAACCCGCCATCGGCAAGGAGCATCTTATCGAGGCGCTCGGTTATCGCGCCATGGACAGGCTGCTGTCGCGACTGCGCAGCAGCTGACAGAAGGGAAAGGGTGAGTCCAACCCCGTAACGGCTCTGAATGGTCTCACGGGCAATCGGCTGATATTATGGCCACAGATCTGACCACTTGATGGCCCTTTATCGACAGCAAGACGGACCCGACTCATGCCCAACAAGCTGACAGAGCGACTGCGCGGCAGCCTCTCCACCCTACTCTATTTTTTCAACACCCTCTTCTGGTTTGTCCCCATCTTCTCGCTGGGTCTGCTCAAGCTCCTGCTCCCCCTCAAGGGGTGGCGCACCCTCTGCAACTGGCTGCTCGATGGCTGTGCCAGCTGCTGGATCGGTTTCAACAATCTGATCCAGAAAACCATCATCAAAACCCCTTTCGAGGTGGTCGGAGTGGACAAAGGGCACCGGAATGAGTGGTATATGGTGATTGCCAACCATCAATCTTGGGTCGACATACTGGTACTGCAGCGGGTTTTTAACCAAAAAATCCCCTTCCTGAAGTTTTTCCTCAAGAAAGAGCTGATTTGGGTACCTTTTCTCGGTCTGGCATGGTGGGCGCTCGACTTCCCCTTCATGCGGCGATATTCCAGGAAATTTCTGGAAAAGCATCCCAATCTGAAGGGAAAAGACATTGAAACAACCCGTAAAGCCTGTGCCAGGTTCCGCCACATTCCAGTGAGTGTGATGAACTTCGTCGAAGGCACCCGCTTCACCAAGGGCAAACATCAGAAGCAGGGTTCGCCCTATCGTCACCTGCTCCACCCGAAAGCAGGCGGCATCGCCTTTACCCTGGCAGCCATGGGTGACCAGTTGCATCAACTGGTGGATGTCACCATCGCCTATCCGGACGGCATCCCCAGCTACTGGGACTTCATGTGTGGCCGGGTCAGGCAAATCAAGGTTCAGGTCCGCTATTTGCCGATCGACCGCAAGCTGGTGGGGGATTACTTCAATGACCCCGAGTTCCAACAAGAGTTTCAACAGTGGTTGAACGGGATCTGGCACGAAAAGGACCAGACCCTGAGCCAACTGCTGGCAACCAAGGCGCAGTAAACATTCATGCTATCCCTGCTTCCCGGCCCGCTGGTGCTGATCATCAGCGCGGGCCTGACCATCCTTTTCACCGCCTTGTGCGCCAGCCTGATCCTGCTGGTGTCGCTGGCCAAACTAGTACTGCCGATCCCGGCCTTTGGCCGTGCCTGCAGCCGGCTCAACAACCGCTTCATGCGCCTGTGGCTGGCCTGCAATGCGCTGGTGATCCGCCTCACCACCCGCATCGACTGGCAGGTGGAGGACAATACCAAGCTGCGCAAGGATGGCTGGTATCTCATCATCAGCAACCATATGAGCTGGACCGATATCGTGGTGCTCGGCCACCTGTTCCGGGATAGGCTGCCGGTGCCCAAGTTCTTCATGAAGCACGAGCTCATCTACATACCGCTGCTGGGGCTCGCCTGCTGGGGGCTCGATATGCCCTTTATGCGCCGCTATTCGCGAGAATTTCTGTTAAGAAATCCGCATCTGCGCGGCAAGGATATCGAGACCACCCGCAACGCCTGCGAGAAGTTTCGCCACATCCCCACTACCGTCATCAACTTCGTGGAAGGGACCCGTTTCACCGAGCAGAAACGGGATGCGGCCCGCTCCCGCTATCGTCACCTGATGCCGCCCAAAGCGGCAGGACTGGCCTTTACACTGGCGGCCATGGGCGAGCAATTCGACAGCCTGATCAACGTCACCATCCGCTATCCGGACAACGCCGAGACCCCGTTCAAGGACTTCCTGATGGGACGGGTAAAACGCATTCAGGTGCGGATTGAGGAGCTGCCGGTGAATGAACAACTGATAGGAGATTACTTCAACGACAAGCAGTTCAAACGCGGTTTTCAGGAGTGGCTAAACCAGCGCTGGCAGGAGAAGGACGAGGTGCTGGAGGGGTGGCAGAGCGGTCAGGTGCCGGTTGCCGCCAAATCCGGGGAGGAATCCAAAGAGAGCGCAGAAGCCAACTCGGCCAACTGATCTTCGGAAAAGACCACAATCCCGTGGCGGCGCAGCAGGGCGGTGGTCTTGCCTTCGCCAGCCACAGAAACACCTTCGAAGCGGCCGTTATAGATACGGCCGCTGCCACATGAGGGGCTCCCCTCTTTCAGCAGGGCGAAGCGAATGCCCTGCGTCTGACAGATTTCCAGCGCCAGCTCGGCGCCGCGATCAAACTCGGCAGTCACATCCAGTCCGCTCGCCGTCACTACGCGCTCGCCCTGCCGCTCGGCAGGAAGGCGTGGGGTCGGCAAACCGCCAGCCACTTCGGGGCAGAAGGCCAGCACCCGCCCCTCGGCACCCAGCTCACTCAGCCAGTCGCTGACGATCCCCTTGCTCTGACCGTCGTAACGCACCGGCTGACCCAGCAGGCAGGCACTCACCAGCACCTTGTGCACGCTGGTCTCACTCATGCTTCCGCTCCATGCATCACCTGATCGAACATCACGCAGCAGGGGCTCTCCAGCCGATAGAGAATGGCGGGGCGCTGTTTGCCGGTGCGCTTACGGCCGGTATCTACCAGAATGTCGGCGCGATGGATCCGCTTGCGAAATGCCGCCGTATTCATGGGTGTTTGCAGGATGATTTCGAAGGCGCGCTGCACCTCGGAGAGGGTGAACTCGGGCCCCAGCAGTTGCAGCGGCAGGGTGCTGTAGCGGCTCTTGATCCGCAGCCGCTCCAGTCCCTTGGCGATAAGCTGGACATGGTCGAAGGCGAGGCTCAGCCCCGGCAGGTTGGCGAGCGGATGCCAGCAACCGTGGATCGCCTCCACTTCCGGATCCACCAGACAGAGATAGACCAGGGTCGTGGACCAGCCGCGGGGATCCCGCTCCAGATTGCCGAGGGTGCAGACCTGCTCGCTGTAGCAGTGACCGAGCCCCCACTCCGCCAGCAGACGGCGCTGGGCGGCATCGAGATCCCGATCCCGGGTCTCGTCGATGCGCAGCGCAGGCAGTTGCCAGCAGTGGGCAAAGGGGGGGCGATCGCGGGTCTCGAGCAGCAGCTCGAGCCGCTCCTCATGCAACCGCAGCACCACCATATCCAGACTCATTCTCAGCATGCCGATCGCCCTGCTCGCCTTCCATTAATGTTTGGTAGATAATATCACACGAATAGTATGTGCAGGAGCCAATCATGGGAACCGTCGCCAGCCTGGATATTGATGCGCAGAAGGGCTTTACCCCTCTCTGCCCGAACGAACTGCCCGTCGCGGGCGGTGATGATATTGTGGCTGCGCTCAACGCTCAGGCCACCCTCACCACGCTGCGGATCGGCAGCAAGGACTCTCACCCTGCCAATGCCGACTGGGCCGTCTCTGACCCTGCCGGTATGCTGTTGCCGCTGGATCTGCCCAACGCCGACCTCACCTGGCCGGTGCACTGCGTACCGGGCAGCAAGGGCTTCGAGCTGCTCGACGGCCTGCCCGCTCCCATCGACTATGACTTCTTCGTCTGGAAGGGGGTCGAGCCGGATCTCCATCCCTACGGCACCTGCTTCCACGACCTGGCAGAACGGCGCAGCACCGGACTCATCGAATTTCTGCAAGCCCGCAAGGTCGATACCGTACTGGTCGGCGGCCTTGCCACCGACTACTGTGTCAAAACCAGCGTGCTGCAACTGCGCCGCGCCGGTTTCCGGGTAATCGTCCATCTCGATGCCTGCCGTGGCATCGCCCCCGCGACGGTTGCCAGCGCCCACACCCAGATGATCGAAGCTGGCGCCGAACTGGCCCAGACCCTGATCGATGTACAACGCCTGCTGGACGCCTGATATGCCACCGATTCTTACCAGCCTGCTCGACACCGACGCCTGCACGTTACATATGCGGCAGGGGAGCTCCATCGTGCTCACCAGTCTGCGAGGAGCCTGATATGCCCCCAATCCTCACCAGCCTGCTCGACACCGACGCCTACAAGCTGCATATGCAGCAGGCGGTGTTCCATCGCTATCCGGATGCCGAGGTGGTGGCCGAGTTTCACAGCCGCAATGAAGAGGATCTGCTGCCCATGATGGGGCAGATCGAGGAGCAACTGCGCCTCGCCGGTTCCCTGCGACTGACCAGGCCAGAGCTCGATTTTCTGGCCGAGCGTCCCTTCTTCACTCCTGACTACCTCGACCACCTGCGCCGCAAGCCGCTCGATGCCTCGCTGCTCAAGGTGTTCGAGCAGGATGGCCGCATCAATGTGCGGGTCGAGGGCCCGTGGCAGGATGTGATCCTGTGGGAGATCCCGGTGCTCGCCATCATCAGCGAGATGCGCAACCGCTTCCGCTACCCCCAGTTCGGCGTCAGCCACGCGCTGGATCGGCTCGATCAGAAGATCGATAAGCTGGAACGGGAGCTGAGCAGCGACGAGATGAGCGAGTTCAACCTCATCGACTTCGGCACCCGCCGCCGCTTCTCCCATGCGGTACAGGATGCGGTAGTGGGTCGCCTCAAGGAGCGTCTGCCGGCGTTTCGCGGCACCAGCAACTATATGCTGGCCCAGAAGTACAAGCTGCCCGCGGTCGGCACCCAGGCCCATGAGTGGTTCCAGGCGCACCAGCAGCTCGGCTTCCCGCTGGAGCACAGCCAGCGCGCAGCCCTCACCAGCTGGCTGGACGAGTTCACCGACCATCTCGGCATCGCCCTGACCGACTGCATCACCATGGATGCCTTCCTGCGCGACTTCGACTTCGAGCTGGCCAGCAGCTATCAGGGCTTGCGCCACGACTCCGGCGATCCCGTGGTGTGGGGCGAGAAGGCGATCAGCCACTATCAGCGCCTTGGCATCGACCCCACCGACAAGACCCTGGTCTTCTCCGACGGGCTCAACCTCGACAAGGCGGTGCAGCTGTTCCGCCACTTCCGTGGTCGCATCAACACCAGTTTCGGCATCGGCACCAAGCTCACCTGCGATCTGCCCGGTGTCAGCCCGATGAACATCGTCTTCAAGCTGATCGAGTGCAATGGCGGCCCGGTTGCCAAGATCTCCGACAGCCCTGGCAAGACCCTCTGTCGGGATGCGGAGTTTATCCGCAACCTCAAACAGGCGTTCCACGTCGGGGTCTGATCTTCGAGATCGCCAGAAGACAAAAAGCCCGCCGGTTCGCACCGGCGGGCTTTTTTATCGACTCAAGGGGTATCAGTCTTTCTTGGCCAGCAGGAACTGCACCAGCTTGTTGAACTGCTCTTGAGAAGTGATGGATTCAATCTTCACCATGTACTTGCCGTTCACCAGGAAGGCCGGTACACCGCGAATGTTGTAGCTCTCGGTGTTGCGATCGAACTGGGAGACCATGCCGGAGACGGCGAAGCTGTCGACGGCACCGTCGAACTCTTCGGCCGGTACGCCGTTGTCCACGAAGATCTTCTTCACATCGTCACGGCTCATCGGCGGCTGACGCTGGGTGTGGATCTTGTTGAAGATGGCCGGGGTCAGCTTGGCTTCGGCATTGAGCAGACTTGCAACGGCGTAGGCACGCTGCATCTCGGGGCCCATTTCGCGACCGAGGAAAGCAACCGGGTTCTTCTTGAGGGGCACCCCCTCTGGCAACCCGGCCTTCAACTGTTCAACGATCGGTTCGAAGGTGGCGCAGTGCGGGCAGTAGTAGGAGAAGAACTCCATCACTTCCGGCTGGGCACTGCCAGTCTGTTTGACCACATCGTAGTTGACGCCTTCCTTGAACTCGGGGGCGGCGTGAACCATGGGGATCATCAGCATGGCAGCAAGGAAAAATAGAACTTTTTTCATGATGTTTCCTGTTAAGGGATCACTGTGAGGCACGCCCGGCGAACCGAAGCAGTGCCAAGCCTATTGTTTCGCCATGCTGACGTCAATGGTCAGGGCCGGAGATCGAGTCCCGCTTGCCGTGCAAGATCCCTTCTATTTCACCAGTTTGGCATCAGACTCAACGGCGGTGCCTTCAGTGCTTCCAGCTGATCGTGCAGTGTCGCTATCTGTTGACGCCAGTAGTGATCGGTATTGAACCAGGGGAAGTGACGGGGGAAGGCGGGATCTTCCCAGCGCCGTGCCAGCCACGCCATGTAGTGAACGATGCGCATCGCCCGCAGCGGCTCGATCAGCGCCAGCTCCCGCGAGTCGAACTCCATAAACTCCTCGTAGCCCGCCAGCAGGGTGTCGAGCTGGATCTGCTGCTCGTGGCGCTCGCCGCTAAGCATCATCCAGAGATCCTGAATCGCGGGGCCGGTACGGCAATCATCGAGGTCGACAAACATGGGGCCATCGCGCCACAGGATGTTGCCCGGGTGGCAATCACCATGCAGGGAGATCTGCGCCACATCGAGGGTCATGGCGTCGCTGACATGTTTGATCAGCTCGTCGAGCACCCCGAAGAATTGCTTCGCCAGCCCGCTTGGCAGCCACTCGCCAGACGCCAGCAGCTGACGCGGTTCGTGCAGCATGCTCTCCACATCGAGCCGTACCCGATGGTGGAACGGCTTGCTGGCACCGATCTGATGAATGCGGCCGAGGAAACGCCCCACCCACTCAAGCTGGTCGAGATTATCCACCTCGAACTGGCGGCCACCGACGCTCTGCCAGATGGCAAAGAGGTAGCCCTCGTGCTCCAGCAGGGTCTCGCCCGCGAAGGCGAGCGGCGCGGCGACCGGGATCTCAGCCTCTGCAAGGCGGGTGGCAAACTCGTGCTCCTCGAGGATCTGGGCCCGGCTCCAGCGGCCGGGGCGGTAGAACTTCACCACATAGCGGCGACGATCCTCATCCTGAAACTGATAGACCCGGTTTTCGTAACTGTTGAGCTCGATAAGGCCGGAGTCGAGCCGCAGGCCACTGAGATCGAGCGCATCCATGATGAGGTCGGGATTGAGGTCGGAATAGTTGAAACGCATGTCATCCACCATAAGAAAGGGGCGCCGTTGCGCCCCATTCTATCACTACTGACCGGCATTGCCGTGCTCGCTGGTGACCGGATTATTGCCACGCCCGACCCGCAATCACACGCAGTTACAACCGGCTGATAAACTTGCTGCCCTGGCGCAGGTTGCCCTTGCTGTCATCGGGCGCCGCCCCCTCCCGTTTCAGCACGAACTGGATATCCAGCGTTGGTCGTTTCAGGTTGTAGGGGTCGACCGCCAGACTGACCGGCAGGGTGTAGATCTCGCCCGCCTTCAGGGTCACTTCACGGGGGCCGAACCACTGATACTCGGGCAAGCCCTCCACATCCAGCTGGTAGGTCTGGGACTGCAGGGTCTTGTTGAGGATCTTGAGGGTATAGGTGTTCTCGATAAGCCCCTCGCTGTTCTCGCGGAACAGCTGGTTGCGATCCCGCAGAATGTCGAGCCCCATCGGCATGATGGACATGGCGTTGTAGACAAACACCCCCAGCATCACCGCCATCACCAGCCCATAGCCAATCAGCTTGGGCCGAGCCACATGGGTGGAGTCGTTGGCCAGCTTGTGCTCTGTGGTGTAGCTGATAAGCCCTTTCGGATAACCCATACGTTCCATGGTCTGGTCGCAGGCATCGACGCAGGCACCGCAGTTGATGCACTCGTACTGCAGGCCGTCGCGAATATCGATACCGGTCGGGCAGACCTGCACGCAAAGATCGCAGTCGATACAGTCACCCAGCCCCATCGCCTTGGGATCCGCCTTGCGGGAACGGGCGCCACGGGTCTCGCCACGCTTGGTGTCATAACCGACTATAAAGGTGTCCTTGTCGAACATGGCGGACTGGAAGCGGGCATAGGGGCACATGTGGATACACATGATGGCACGCATCCAGCCTGCATTGCCGTAGGTGATGATGGTGAAGAAGAGCACCCAGAACAGCACCCATCCGCTGGCCTGCAGGGTGAAGAGATCCGGCACCAGTTCAGTCACATCCTGGAAGTAGGCGACGAAGGTCAGACCGGTCACCAGCGAGATCGCCAGCCAGGCCAGATGCTTGGCCCCCTTGCGAGCCAGCTTCTCGCCGCTCCAGGGCGCCTCGTCCAGCTTGCGCCGCTTGTTGGCGGGCCCTTCCAGCTTCTCTTCAAACCAGATGAACATGAAGGTCCACACCGTCTGCGGGCAGAGATAGCCACACCAGACCCGACCGAGGAAGGTGGTAATAAAGAAGAGTCCGAAGGCGGCGATCATGAAGAGCCAGGCGAGCAGGGTCAGATCCTGCGGCCAGATGGTGGCGCCAAAGATATGGAACTGCTGGTGACCGAGGTCGAACAGCACCGCCTGTCGCCCGTCGTAACGCAGCCAGGGCAACAGCACGAACAGCGCCACAAAGAACCAGCCCATGGCCTTGCGCATCCGCTGCCAATACCCTTTCTGGGCCCGCACATAGATGCGGTTGCCCGGGTTGAATCTGTCGTCGCTGGCTTTGAACGTATTGGGGTTGAAGGTCCCGGTTACGCCCTTGTCGGTGACGTCCTTGATATCGATTTTATCGTGGTCGGCCATTGCAAGACATCGCTCCCTTATTTGTTATGGAGCGGATTATATCTTAAACAGCATGCTAATTGTGTGGATTAGATGTATCTAATATTGGGGTTGGATCGCAATTTTCGGCAACAAAAAAGCGCATCACCCCGAGGTGATGCGCTTCCGCTAAAGATTCACTTGATTCCGCGGGCCTTGAGCAGTGCCTCTTTGAAATCGGGCACATGATCCTTGGCCAGACCGGGGATCATCGCCTGCTTATCGGATTCCCGCATCTTGAGGTGATAGATCAGCATGTCGTCGGTCAGCTCGGACAGAGGCCCTTCAAATCCCGCTTCTTGGGCCAGTTTGGCAACAAACTGCACCAGGCTGAGATCCTGTTCCTTGATCCAGGCAGGCTGCAACAACTCCAGCAGCTCTTCGATACGATGACATTGCATAGACAACCTCTTTAATCTGTCACGTTAAATTCAGGCAACCTTACCCATCAAGGCTACTTCGATTCGATCCCGCCCATTATGCTTGGCCTGATAGAGTGCCGCATCCGCTTTTTGGATCAAATCGGCGATTTTCATGCTGTTGTCCGGTATCAGTGTCGCAACACCAAAACTACATGTGACCCGACCGGAGACCAGTGACTTCTGGTGCGGGATGGCCAGCTCCTTGAGCGCCTGCCGCACATTGTCGGCCACCTGCAGTGCCCCCTGCATGCCGGTGCAGGGCAGCAGCAAGGCGAACTCTTCGCCCCCGTACCGGGCCGCCAGATCGTCCTCGCGCCGCTCCACCTCGGCCAGCAAGCCAGCCACCTGTTGCAAACAGTCATCCCCCAGCTGATGGCCGTAGAGATCGTTGAACTGCTTGAAGTAATCCACATCCACCAGCACCAGCGACAACGGCGCCCGGGCGCGATGGCAGCGCCGCCAGGCCCGCTCCAGAGAGTCGTCGAGATGGGCGCGGTTGGCGATGCCGGTCAGGCCGTCGAGGCGGGAGGTGAGACGCAAATGCTCGGAGACCGCCTTCAGTTCGGCCACCAGCTCGGCGTTGGAGAAACGGTGGTGGAGCGAGGCGATCTGATCCCGCCGCATCCGGCGCAACAGGGTCGGCAGAAAGACAAACAGATAGCCCGCCAGCATGCAGGAGACAATCCGCTCCTGCTCGTTGCCATTGCCCAGCTCGAACAGCATCGCCATGCCCAGCGGCAGGGCGGAACCATAGAGGGTGCGGCGGCTGCCAAACAGCATGATGGCGCTGCCGGTAAGAATGAGACTGGAGAGCATCATCATGGCGGCCCGGTAGGTATCGGGCAGCTTGTCCATGTAGAGCAGCACCCCGAGGGCCCAGATGATGGAGGTGATGGTGGCTCCGATAAAGAGCTCCCGCTCCAGCACCGGCAACGGCGTCTGGTGCAGGCGGGCTCGGCGCCAGCGCAGGTGCCAGCCCCGACCCAGTAGCCACAGGAAAGTGCCTGCCAGCCAACCGAGCGCTTCGATGGCGGGTAGATAGTCGTGAAACAGCAGACTCCAGCCAAATGCCAACACGCCCAAACAGGGGAGACTGAACGATGCATGGGTATAGAGCTGGGCCATAATGGCCTGCTTAACCTGACGTGTCACACTCTGGGTCAACTGAGTACTCCTGTACAAGAGCCGAGCAGTCTACCATTACCCCCTGACCCGCAACAATAAAGCGCCGCTTATTAAGAAGTTAATCAATCAATAACGATTTCTTCTGCGCTGGCAGGTGAGTCCTTGCTCACCCCTTCTCCAATTCATCGAGGATCGGGCACTCGGGATTTTCATCCCCGTGGCAGCAGCAAACCAACCCTTCCAGGGAGGTAAGCATGGCCTGCAAACCGGCAATGCGGGCGCGCAGATCGACGATCTTCTCCTGCGCCAGCTTCTTCACCTGGGCGCTGGTTCTGTGTTCGTCCCGATAGAGTGCCAGCAGCTCCTGACACTCTTCCAGATTGAAGCCGGTCTCCCGCGCCCGCTTGACGAAACGCAGCTCGCGCAGCGCCCCCTCGGTGTAACTGCGATAACCGTTGTCACTGCGTACCGGGGCTGTGATGAGGCCAATGCTCTCGTAATAACGGATGGTCTTGGCGGTCAGCCCAGTGGCCTTGGCAACCTTGCTGATGTTCATTTATGCCTCCTTACTGATCGGGTTGGATGCTGGCCCGTGCGCCGCCCTGGGCTGCCAGCGTTTCAATAACAGGGAATTGCTCAAAACGGTAATGCTGCTCAGGGCCATGGCCGCCCCCGCCAGCTCGGGGCTGAGGTAGCCCAGCGCCGCCAGCGGAATGCCGATGATGTTGAACACGAAGGCCCAGAACAGATTCTGCTGTATGGTGCGCCAGGTCGCCGCCGAGATGTCGATGGCATCGGCCACCAGCCGCGGGTCGGATCGCATCAGGGTGATGGCGGCGGTCTCCATCGCCACGTCGGAGCCGGAGCCCATGGCGATGCCGACGTCCGCCGCCGCCAGCGCCGGGGCATCGTTCACCCCGTCCCCCACCATGGCCACCAGCCCGCGGGTTTGCGCCCGCAGCGCCTCCACTTTCTCCACCTTGCCCGCTGGCAGCACGGAGTCAAAGGCCCCGTCCAGCCCCAGCTTGGCGGCAATATGGGCCACCGGCGCCGGTGCATCGCCACTCACCAGCCAGCTGGCGATACCGCGCTGGCGCAGGGTGGCGATGGCTTCCGGGCTCTCGGGGCGCAGGGTATCGGCCAGTGCGGCGATACCAGCCACCGTGCCGTCGATGGCCACCCAAACCCGGGTCGCGCCATCGGCGGCTTGTTCATCCTGTTGCGGCGGTTCAATCCCGAGCTGGGCCAGCAGGGAGCCATTACCGATGGCGACTGTGTGACCCGCTACCTGACCGACAATACCGGCCCCGACCCGCACTTCCACCGCCTCCGGCTGGGGCAGCGTAGCCTCTTTGCCGACCGCCTCGCGCATGGCCAGCGCCAGCGGGTGTTCACTCGCCTGCTGCAGGGCGGCAGCGAGGCGCAGTTGCTCGTCGTTGCCGCTCCAGCTGGCCAGCACCGGCCGCCCCTGGGTCAGGGTACCAGTCTTGTCGAAGATGAGCGCCTTGATGGCGTGGGCCTTCTGCAGGGTATCGACATCCTTGATCAGAATACCGTGGCGCGCCGCTACCCCGGTGCCAGTGACGATGGCGGCCGGGGTCGCCAACCCGAGGGCGCAGGGACAGGCGATCACCAGCACCGCCACCGCTGCCAGCAGCGCCTGACCGAAGTCATTGCTGATGGCGTACCACACCAGCAGGGTGAACAGAGCGATGACCATCACCACCGGCACAAACACGGCGGAGACCTTGTCCACCAACTGTTGCAGCGGCGCCTTGCCCATCTGGGCACTCTCCACCAGTGCGATGATCTTGCTGAGACTGGAGTCCTCCCCCACGGTAGTGGCTTCAATCTCCAGCACGCCGGAGCGGTTGATAGCGCCGCCCAGCACCTTGTCGCCCACACTGCGCGGCACCGGCAGGCTCTCACCGGTGAGGATCGACTCGTCCAGCTCGCTGGCGCCGCTCACTATTCTGCCATCCACCGGCACCCGCTCACCCACCAGCACCCGCAGCCGATCGCCGCGCAGCACCTCGTCGATGGCGACGCTTTGCCAGTTCTCGCCACGCCAGACGGTGGCGGTTTCCGGCCGCAGCGCCATCAGTTCGCGAATAGCGGACTGGGTGCTGCGGCGGGCTCTCGCCTCCAGCAGTTTTCCCAACGAAATCAGGGTAATGATGATGGCGCTCGCCTCGAAATAGAGCTTGCCGCTGGCGGCCATCCCCAACGTCAGCAGCAGATAGAGGCTGTAGAAGTAGGCGGCGCTGGTACCGGTGGCCACCAGCACATCCATATTGGCTGCGCGATTCTTGATGGCAAGCCAGGCGCCGCGATAGAAACGGGCCCCGATCCAGAACTGCACCGGGGTGGCGAACACCAGCTCCAGCCAGGCGGGTAGATGCCAGGGGAACAGTCCGGCCATGGCCAGCATCCCCACCAGCAGCGGCAACGTCAGCAAAGCCGAGACGATGACCCGGGTTTGAGCCTGACGGGCTGTGGCGGCCTCCTGCGCTTCCCGCTCCAGCAACTGCTGGCGGCGGCCGCTGGCCGAGCCTTGTGCCAGCTGGGCGCCAAAGCCGAGCGCTTCGATCTGCTCGCGCAAAGCGGCGGGCGTCTGCATCCCGGGGACCAGCACGATGCGGGCCTGTTCGATAGAGAAATTGACCTCGGCCGAGATAACGCCGGGCAGCGCGGCCAGCATCTTGTTCAACCGAGCCGAACAACCGGCACAAGTCATGCCGGTAATTTGGAACAAAAAGGTCTCGCTGCCGTAGTCGTAACCCTGACTCTTGATGCTGTCGAGCACCGCAGGCAGGCGATCGGGGCTGGCCAGCTCGATGGCCGCCTGCTCCAGCGCGAAGTTGACGGTGGCCGATACCCCGTCGAGTTTGTTGAGACTGGCCGCGATACGGCCTGCGCAGTTGGCGCAGCTCATGCCGCTGAGCGGCAACTGCAGATGAATGGGTGATTGAAGATGAGTGGTCATGTTGTTCCTCCCCGGAACCCGTCGGCACAACAAAACGCCGACTGGCAAACCATAACCTTTACTGTAAGGGTAAACTCAAGCCACATGATCCACTTTTTGCAGATGAAAAAACGGCGCCCGTTTGCTGCCAGAGAGCCAACGGGCGCCGCCTTCAACTATTGTGCGGTGTGAACTGCGACTCAGATACCGTACTGGGCGCGGTAAGCCTTCATGGCCGCCAGTTGCGCCGCCAGCTCCGGCTGCTCGGCCTGCTTCTCTTCCAGATACTGGATCAGGTCGCTCATCTGGATGATGGCGATAATGTGGGCGCCGTAGTCACGCTCCACCTCCTGAATGGCGGAGAGCTCGCCCTTGCCCTTCTCCTGACGATCCAGCGCGATCAGCACGCCGGCCAGCGAGGCGCCGTTGGCCTGGATCAGATCCATGGATTCGCGGATGGCTGTGCCGGCAGTGATAACGTCGTCCACCAGCATGATGCGACCCTTGAGCGGGCTGCCCACCAGATTGCCGCCCTCGCCGTGATCCTTGGCCTCCTTGCGGTTGAAGCACCAGGGCACATCCACATCGTGCTGCTCCACCAGCTGCACGGCGGTGGCGGAGGCGATGGGGATCCCCTTGTAGGCCGGGCCAAACAGCACATCAAACTCGATGCCGGCATCCATCAGAGCAGCGGCATAGAAGCGGCCGAGACGGGCCAGATCGCGGCCGCTGTTGAACAGACCGGCGTTGAAGAAGTAGGGGCTTTTACGACCGGATTTCAGGGTAAATTCACCGAATTTGAGGACCTGTTTCTCCAGGGCGAACTCGATAAATTGACGCTGGTAGGCTTTCATTCTGGCTCCTTGCTTGGCTTGTCGTTGTCTTGTGTGGGGGTATAAAAAAACGCGGTCAATGCCGCGTTTTTAAAATCAGGAGAGCGACTGCTTCTGCAGCGCAATGATGTCGGCGATGCCGCCCTTGGCGAGCGCCAGCATCTCCAGCAGCTCTTCATGGGTGAAGGGCTCGGCCTCCGCGGTGCCCTGCACCTCGATGATGCGACCATCTTCGGTCATCACCACGTTCATGTCGGTCTCGGCGGCGGAGTCTTCGATGTACTCCAGATCGCAGATGGCTTCGCCCTGATACATGCCGACGGAAACGGCGGCGATCATCTGCTTGAGCGGACTCTGCTTGATCATGCCCTTCTCCACCATCCAGTTCAGCGCATCCACCAGCGCCACACAGGCACCGGTAATGGAGGCGGTGCGGGTGCCGCCATCGGCTTGCAGCACGTCACAGTCAACTGTGATGGAGTGCTCGCCCAGCGCAGTCAGGTCTACCGCCGCGCGCAGGGAGCGGGCGATCAGACGGGAGATCTCCAGAGTGCGGCCACTCTGCTTGCCGGAGGCCGCTTCGCGGTTCATCCGGGAGTGAGTGGAGCGCGGCAGCATGCCGTACTCGGCGGTGACCCAGCCCTGATTCTTCCCTTTCAGGAAGCGCGGCACGCTGGTGTCGACGCTGGCGGTGCAGAGCACGCGAGTGTTACCGAACTCCACCAGCACTGAGCCTTCTGCATGTTTGGTGAAATTGCGGGTAATGGTAACCGGGCGAAGTTGCGCGGCACTGCGATCGCTTGGACGTGACATGGAACGGACCTCTGGGCTGGCTCAAATTGGCGGGGGATTATAAGTGATCCCGCCCCAAATATCAGCCGCTAAAACCACGGCATCGGCTGACGAGCAGGGCCGGGCTGAGTATACTGGCCGCACACTTCATCAAGCCCGGAACAATCAATGATTCACAGCATGACCGCCTACGCCCGCAAGGAACTCAAGGGCGACTGGGGCACAGCCGTTTGGGAAATCCGTTCGGTCAACCAGCGTTATCTGGAGACCTACATTCGCCTGCCGGAGCAACTGCGCAGCCTGGAGCCGGTTCTGCGTGAGCGTTTCCGCGCCAAACTGCAGCGCGGCAAGGTGGAGTGCAACCTGCGCTTCGAGGCCGCTCAGGCCGCAGCCAGCCAGCTCCATATCAATGAAGAGCTGGCCAAGCTCATCATCGACAGCGCCAGCTGGGTAATGAAAGAGGCGGGTCAGGGCCAGCTCAATCCGGTCGACGTACTGCGTTGGCCGGGCGTCATGGCTGCCGCCGAGCAGGACATGGACGCGGTCGCCACCGAGCTGCTCGGCGGTTTTGACCAGACCATGGAAGATTTTCTCGCCTCCCGCGCCAGCGAAGGGGCCAACCTCAAGGCGCTGATCGAACAGCGTCTGGCCGGTATTCAGGTGGAAGTGAAGAAGGTGCGCGTCCACCTGCCGCAGATCATCGAGTGGCAGCGCCAGAAGCTCACCGACCGTCTGGCCGAAGCCAAGGTGGAGCTGGATCCGGCCCGCATCGAGCAGGAGATCGTGCTGCTGGCCCAGAAGATCGACGTAGCCGAAGAGCTGGATCGTCTGGAGATGCACATCAGCGAGACCAACAAGATCATGAAGAAGGGTGGCGCCTGCGGCCGTCGTCTCGACTTTATGATGCAGGAGTTCAACCGCGAGTCGAACACGCTTGGTTCAAAGTCGATCAACGCCGAAGTGACCCAGTCCGCCGTCGAGCTGAAAGTCCTCATCGAGCAGATGCGCGAGCAAATCCAGAACATCGAATGATGGGTCGCTGACTATCCGGTTGTTACCTGCAAAAGAGCCCTTGATTCCTCAAGGGCTCTTTTATTTTCAGGCCATCGCACCTGTCACCCGCCGCCGGTGAGTCAACGGCTGGGGAGAGCCCTAGCCTATGGGCATCACCAGCGCCGGTTGGTGAGGGTCGCTCAGCCGCTCGGCCAGATAGTCCACCAGCAGCCGCACCTTGGGGGAGAGGTGGCGGTTGTGGGGATAGAGGGCCCAGATTCCCTCCGCCGGGGCCCGCAGTTCAGGCAGCAACTCGATCAGCTCCCCTCGGGCCAGATGGTCGCTCACGTAGTAGTCCGGCAGCTGGATGATGCCGATCCCCTTGAGCGCCGCGTCCAGCAGGGCGTGGCCGCTGTTGCACTGCAACAGGCCGCGCACCCGCACGCTGTGGGGGCGGCCATCCAGAGTGAAGTGCCACTCGTCGCTGTTGCCTACCAGACAGGTGTGGCGGGTCAGCTCGGAGAGGCTGTTGGGCATGCCGTGGCGAGCGGTGTAAGCCGGTGAGGCGCAGACATAGGGCACCCGCTGCGCCAGCTTGCGCGCCACCAGAGTCGAATCCTTGAGATGACCTAGCCGAAGCGCCAGATCGTAGCCTTCGTGCACCAGATCCAGCAGCTGGTTGGTGAGGTTGAGGGTCACCTCCAGCTGGGGGAAACGCACCATGAAGTCGTTCACCAGCGGGGCGATGCGGCTCTCGCCGTAGGAGACTGGGGCCGTGATGCGCAGGGTGCCCTGCGGCACCGCCTGATGGCGCCCCACCGCCAGCTCCGCCTCGTAGAGGTTATCGAGCAGCTGACGGCAGTGGCGATAGTAGATCTCGCCAAGCTCAGTGAGTCGCACCTGACGGGTGGTACGCAGCAGCAGCTTGGCCTGCAGCCGATCTTCCAGCTGTGCCACCTGCCGGCTCACTTGCGCCACCGACACTCCCAGCTTGCGCGCCGCCGGGGTAAAACCCCCCTGCTCCGCCACGCTGACAAATTCACAGATCCCTTCCCAGCTGAACATTATTACCTGTGTGTAAAAGTGATTTGAGATTTGCCCTCATTATCACCAAATCGGCGGGAAACTACACTGAATGCCCGAACTCATCTCTGTTCACCCTGCTCAACAATAAGGACATCCGTCATGGCACAGGTTCAAAGCATCAAGTGTAAGGCCGCCATCGCCTGGGGCCCGGGCCAGCCCCTCTCCATCGAAGAGGTGGAAGTCATGCCACCGCAAGCGGGCGAGGTGCGGGTGCGCATCGTCGCGACCGGCGTCTGCCACACCGATGCCTTCACCCTCTCCGGTGAGGATCCGGAAGGGGTCTTCCCCTGCATTCTCGGCCACGAGGGGGGCGGCATCGTCGAATCGGTCGGCGAAGGGGTCACCAGCGTCAAGGTGGGGGATCATGTGATCCCGCTCTACACCCCCGAATGCGGCGAGTGCAAATTCTGCAAATCCGGCAAGACCAACCTGTGCCAGAAGATCCGCGCCACCCAGGGCAAGGGGCTGATGCCGGACGGTACCACCCGCTTCTCGAAAGATGGCCAGCCCATCTATCACTACATGGGCACCTCCACCTTCAGCGAATACACGGTACTGCCGGAGATCTCCATCGCCAAGGTGGACCCGGCCGCCCCGCTGGAAGAGGTCTGTCTGCTCGGTTGTGGCGTCACCACCGGCATCGGCGCCGTGATGAACACCGCCAAGGTGAAAGAGGGTGAGAGCGTCGCCATCTTCGGGCTGGGGGGCATCGGCCTCTCGGCGGTGATCGGGGCTCGTCTGGCCAAGGCCGGTCGCATCATCGCCATCGACATCAACGAGAGCAAGTTTGAACTGGCACGCAAGCTGGGCGCCACCGACTGCATCAACCCGAACGATTACGACAAACCGATTCAGGAGGTGATCGTCGAGCTGACTGACGGCGGCGTCGACTTCTCCTTCGAATGCATCGGCAACGTCAAGGTGATGCGCGCAGCGCTGGAGTGCTGCCACAAGGGTTGGGGCGAGTCGGTCATCATCGGTGTCGCCGGAGCGGGTCAGGAGATCAGCACCCGTCCGTTCCAGCTGGTGACCGGTCGGGTCTGGCGCGGCAGCGCCTTCGGCGGGGTACGCGGTCGCAGCGAACTGCCGAGCTATGTGCAGCGCTACATGCAGGGCGAGTTCCGCCTCGATGACTTCATCACCCACACCATGGGGCTTGAGCAGATCAACGAGGCATTCGATCTGATGCACCAAGGCAAGAGCATCCGCACCGTCATCCACTACTGAGCATGATCACCCCGCCCGCCACTGCGAGCGGGGTGCAGGAGTCCTTCGATGAATCTGGAGATTATCAGCAGCAACAAGAGCTTCGGCGGCTGGCACAAGCGCTATCGCCACAGCGCCAGCGTGCTCGGCTGCGAGATGAATTTTGCCATCTATCTGCCGCCTCAGGCCCTCACCGGCCAGAAGGTGCCCGTACTCTACTGGCTCAGCGGCCTCACCTGCACCGATGAGAACTTCATGCAGAAGGCGGGTGCCCAGCGTATCGCCGCTGAGCTCGGCATCGCCCTGGTGGCGCCGGACACCAGCCCCCGCGGCGACGGGGTGGCAGACGATCCCGGTTATGACCTCGGCATGGGAGCAGGCTTTTACGTCAACGCCAGCCAGAGCCCCTGGCAGGCGCACTACCAGATGTATGACTACGTCACCCGCGAGCTGCCTGACTTGATAGAGACCCACTTCCCGGTCTCGACCCGACGCGCTATCAGCGGCCACTCCATGGGCGGTCACGGTGCGCTGATCGCCGCGTTGCGAGAGCCGGGTCGCTACCGCTCGGTCTCGGCGTTCAGCCCGATCTGCCACCCTAGCCGCAGCCCCTGGGGCCAGAAGGCGCTCGGGGCATATCTTGGCAGCAATCCTCTGCTGTGGCAGGAGTGGGATGCCTGCCAGCTGCTGCGCCACCAGCCGGTCACGCCGCTGCCCACCCTGGTAGATGTGGGGCTGGATGATCCCTTCCTCGCCGAGCAGTTGCATATCGATGCGCTGGCCGAGGTGGCCGCCAGCAAGGGGTGGCCGCTGGAGCTCAACAGCCACGAAGGCTATGACCACAGCTACTACTTCGTGGCGAGCTTTATCGAGGCGCACCTGCGCTTTCACGCCCGCCACCTCTGATCAAAACAGGCCCGTTGCGGGCCTGTTTCAGTTGTGGTGATCGGTTGATATCAGCTGCCCGCGCGGGTCACTCCGCCGGAGCCTGCGATCTGCTGCTCCACCTTGGGATCGCCCCAGTAGGCGATGTTGCCTGAACCGGCGATGCCGACTTTCAGCGTCTCCTGCGCCCGTACCGCCACATCACCGCTGCCGGCGATATTGACCTCTACCTCGTTGCCGCGCATCTCGCTCCCGAGCACATCACCAGAGCCGGCAATGTTCAGCTCGATGGCCTGTGCCGAACCGCTGCCCAGCTCCAGACTGCCGGTGCCAGCGATATTCCCTTCCAGCCGTTTCAGCTCCAGCTGACTGGCGACGATGTCACCGGTACCGGCCACCGACAGCACTAGCTCATCGCCCTTGAAGCCGCTCAGATCGCCGTTACCGGTCCCGGCCAATGCCAGTTCGTTCAACACCGGCAAGGTGATGGTCAGCTCCAGCGGCTCGGTAGGATCGAGCCGGTAACCCTCCTTCACCTCGATCTCCAGCTTGTCGCCGCTCTCGGTCAGCACCAGATAGGGCAGCAGGTTCTCCTGCCCCTTGATCAGGATGCCGCGCGGCTCCCCCGCGACCAGATGGAGGGTGGCAGGCACCCCCGCCAGCACCCGGGTCACCCCGTCACCGAGCGCCTGCTGGCGCTCGACCACAGCCCCCGCGCCGGTCACTCTGGTCTGATCCAGCCAGTGACACCCACTGAGCCCAACCATCAACATGACAACCATCATCCATTTCATCACTACTCTCCTCCTTTTATGTGTTGGCCATCCAGGGCCAATTGGTTTTCATGCTCTGCAAAGCGTGAGCCAAAAATTAACATTATGATTCAAAAGGAAATAACTATTTCACCCAGAACAGAGTGAAGAATTTAGAGAGCCATTTAGACCATATTTTGGTGAAAATAACCATTCTCGAACGGATATGATTGTGGCTGATTGGCGGGTCGTCCTGCCGGTCACTATGCTGACAGCCCGTGGAAGTTTTTAATTGCCCTGCCGGTCTGTTGAGCCAATAGTGATACTTCGTGCGTACCAAGCTCTCCATTGCGGTAATCTCATTACCACTGTCTTGTCAGTCTTCACTGCCAACAAGGAGTCAGAGCGTGACCCAAGCAAGCCCTCTCTATGCCACCGCCACCGGTCTGCCGGAACCGACTCGCACCCCGCTGCTGACCGGCAGCGATCCCGAGCAGAAACGGCGCGAGCTGCTCGCCTACTTCTGCCAGACCTTCGATCTCTACGATTCGCTGTTCGACTGTCTGGCCGATGAGCGGGCCTGGTTCAACAAGGCGATCCCGCTGCGCCACCCGCTCATCTTCTACTACGGCCACACCGCCGCCTTCTTTATCAACAAGCTGCTGGCGGCGCGCCTGATCGATCAGCGGCTGGATGCCCGCATCGAGGCCATGGTCGCCATCGGGGTGGACGAGATGAGCTGGGACGATCTGGACGAGACCCACTACGACTGGCCCAAGGTCAGCGAGCTGCGCAGCTATCGGGCCAAAGTCCGTTCGCTGGTGTGCGACTTCATCCGCCAGATGCCGCTCACCCTGCCCATCGACTGGCAAAGCCCGGCCTGGGTGATCCTGATGGGGATAGAGCACGAGCGCATCCACCTCGAAACCTCCAGCGTGCTGATCCGCCAGCTGCCGCTCGCCTGGGTGCGACCGCAGCCTTATTGGCCCGCCTGCACCGAAGCCCGCCACCGCATTGACCAGGTGCCCGCCAACAGCCTGCTGCCGGTGGCTGGCGGCAAGGTGCGCCTTGGCAAGCGGGACGCCACCTACGGCTGGGACAACGAATATGGCGAGCGCCAGATCGAGCTGGCCCCGTTTCAGGCCAGCCGCATGCTGGTGAGCAATGCCGAGTACCTCGCCTTCGTCCAGGCGGACGGCTATGGCCAGCAACAGTGGTGGGATGAGGAGGGGTGGAGCTGGTGCCAGTACGCCAAGGCACAGATGCCCACCTTCTGGGTGGGTGACCCCGCCGAGCCCGAACAATTGCAGCTGCGGCTGATGACCGAGCAGGTCGCTATGCCATGGGACTGGCCAGTCGAGGTCAACCAGCTGGAGGCGGCAGCCTTCTGTCGCTGGCAGGCAGCTCGCACCGGTCTGCCAATCCAGCTGCCGAGCGAGGCGGAATGGATGCTGCTGCGAGAGCAGCTACCCGGCGATCAGCCGGACTGGACGAAAGCCCCCGGCAATATCAATCTGGCCCGCTTCGCCTCCTCCTGCCCGGTGGATGCCTGCCCGCAAGGGGAGTTCTTCGATCTGGTGGGCAATGTCTGGCAGTGGACCAGCACCGCCATCGATGGCTTCGACGGCTTTAAAATCCACCCGCTCTACGACGACTTCTCCACCCCCACCTTTGATGGCAAGCACACCCTGATCAAGGGCGGCAGCTGGATCAGCACAGGTAACGAAGCGCTCAAATCATCCCGTTACGCCTTCCGGCGTCACTTCTTCCAGCATGCGGGTTTCCGCTATCTGGTCTCCCGTTATCAGGAACCCGTTATCGTGAATCCCTATGAAACCGACACGCTGGTCGCTCAGTACCTCGACTTCCAGTACGGCCCGAGCCACTTCGGGGTAGCCAACTACGCCAAGACGCTTGCTGATCTTGCTGGCGAGCTGTGCAGCAACCACCAGCGGGCGCTGGATATCGGCTGCGCCACCGGCCGCGCCAGCTTCGAACTGGCCCGCCACTTCCAGCATGTGGACGGGGTGGACTACTCGGCCCGCTTCATCGATGTGGCTCTGGCCCTCGCCAGCCAGGACAGCTTCCGCTACGCCATTCCGCTGGAGGGTGAACTGGTGGAGTATTGCGAGGCGCGCCTGTCGAGCCACGGGCTGGGGGCGAGTCAGGCTGAGCGCATCCACTTCAGTCAGGGGGATGCCTGCAACCTCAAGCCCAAATATGACCACTACGATCTGGTGCTCGCCTCCAACCTGATCGACCGGCTGCGGGAGCCCGCCCGCTTCCTGCGGGATATCGCCCCCCGGCTGCGCAGCGGGGGCCTGCTGGTACTCACCAGCCCCTATACCTGGCTGGCGGAATATACCCCGCCCGCCAACTGGCTCGGCGGCATTCGCGAAAACGGCGAGGCGCTCACCACCTATCAGGCGCTGCAACGGCTGCTGGCGGCGGAGTTCGAGGAGCACTGCCCGCCCCGGGATGTGCCCTTCGTCATCCGCGAGACCGCCCGCAAATACCAGCACACGGTGGCGCAGCTGACCGTCTGGCGCAAACGCTAGTCCGCCGATCTGCATGCAGATGAGAAGAGGGAGGCCAACGGGCCTCCCTCTTGTTATGGCAGCAAAAACGGCGCGAGTATCAATGCCCCTGCTCGTGATAGCGGCGCGCCAGCACGGCGCAGACCATCAGCTGGATCTGGTGGAAGATCATCAGTGGCAAGACCATGACACCGACGCTGGCGGCCGGGAACATGACGTTGGCCATCGGCACCCCGTTGGCGAGGCTCTTTTTCGAGCCGCAGAAAACGATGGTGATCTCGTCCGCCTTGTCGAAGCCGAGGCGGCGGCTGATCCAGACGTTCCAGCAGAGCACCAACGCCAGCAAGATGCAGCTCAGCAGCACGATACTGGCCAGATCGTACCAGCCTACTTGATGCCAAATCCCCTGCACCACCGCCTCGCTGAAGGCGACGTAGACCACCAGCAGAATGGAGCTCTGATCCAGCTTGCCGATGAGCGGCCGATGGCTGTCGACCCAGCGGCCAATGAGCGGACGCGACAGGTGGCCCACCACGAACGGCAGCATCAGCTGCATCATGATGGACTGGATGGAGTGCCAGGTGTCGATCCCCTCCCCTTGCACGTGGATCATCATCCCCACCAGCACCGGCGAGAGGAAGATGCCGAGGATGCTGGAGGCCGAGGCGCTGCACACCGCCGCCGACACATTGCCCCCTGCCATCGAGGTAAAGGCGATAGCCGACTGCACGGTGGCTGGCAAAGCGCAGAGATAGAGGAAGCCGAGGTAGATGGTCGGGCTCAGCCAGCTGGGCACCAGCGGGGTGAGCAGCAGCCCGAGCAGCGGAAAGAGCACGAAGGTGCTGAGCATCACCACCAGATGAAGCCGCCAGTGACCGAGGCCCGCCAGCAGGTTCTGGTGCGACAACTTGGCGCCATGCATGAAGAACAAGAGCGCCACCGCCAGCTTGGTCAGCAGACCGAACCAGACGGCCACCTGCCCCTCGCAGGGAAAGAGGGAGGCCAGGGTGACCACCGCAATCAGCACAACAGTAAAGGGATCCAGACGCACGAAAGGTCTCCATCAGAAGGGCATCCTGCAGCCATGGCGACAGTCAGGATTGGGGAGGATAAGAAACAGAGCGGGAGATGTCTGGCACCTCCCGCTAAAACGAACCTCCAGCTTACCCCGATAACGGAGAGGCGCAACGTTGTGCTGCGGTTAATTGTTCATCAATGCTTAACGCCTTTGCTTTGTCGAATAGCGGAAGTTGCTGACCCGCGGCCAGATAGCGCCAAACCGGGGCTAAATGGATAAAAAAAAGGGCGACCCAAGCCGCCCGTCCCGCTTTTTCGCTCAGCCGATCAGCGCTGGCTGGCCAGCTTGCCGTTGCCGGTTTTCTTCTCATTACCGGCGAGCTTGCGGGCCTGCCGCTTCTCGAAGCGGGAGATCCACCAATAGGCCAGCGCCGAGAAGACCGCGGTCATAAAGACGTTGATGAAGAAGGCACGCACCAGATCCACCCCGGCCGGGAAGGCGGAGGCGCTCATGCTCACCACGAAGATGGCGATCAGCACCGACACCACGCTCATCCCGAACTTGCGCGACCCCATGCGGAAGTCGCGGGGGGTGTCGTCATGTTTCCAGCGGAACACGAAGTAGGCCACCATGATGAAGATCGGCGGCAGCATGGCGGTACCGGCGGTGAGGTTGATGGCAGTGTTCATCATCTGCTGCACCGACTCGGAGCCGAAGCCGTTGACCACCAGCATCGCGAACACGAAGACAAACTGCCACCAGGCGGCGCGCACCGGCACGCCGTGCTTGTTGAGTTGGGTGGTCTTCTCGCCGTAAACCCCCTGCGGGATCTCGGAGAAGTGGATCTTCACCGGCGCCGAGGTCCACATCATCATGGAGCCGAACATGGCGATAAACAGCACCACGCCGACGAAGCGGCCCACCAGCGCCTCGGAGAGCCCGAAGTACTGGGCCATGCCAGTGAAGATCTCCACCATGCCGCCGGCATAGGTGAGGCTCTCGCGCGGCACGAACACGTTCACCAGCAGAGAACCTACCGCATACATGGCACCGATGACGATACCGGCACTGATGATCACCTTGATGAAGGACTTCTGGCCCCCCTTCACATCATTGAGGTAGGCCGCTGCCGTTTCGGCACCGCCCGCCGCCTGGAAGATCCAGCACATGATGCCGAGGGTCGCCCAGTTGACGGTGGGAGTCATTGCCTCCAGCGTGATGGGCTGGGCCGGCACATGATCGCCACTCAGAGCCATCAGGGCGCCCAGCACATAGATGGCGAACAGGGCAAACACCCCGTAGGCCACGATCTCGGCAATCTTGCCAAGCCAGCTCGCCCCCTTGGTGGAGATGTGAGTCGCCGCCGCAAACAGCACGATGGAGATGATCGAGGTGACCATGGGGGAGAAGCTGTACTCATAGCCCAGCATGGCGTAAGAGGCGTAGGCGATGACGTTGGGCAGCAGGGAGACGAACCAGAACAGGTTCACGAACCAGTAGAGAAACGAGCCCAGATAGGCCATCCGGGTGCCGAGCGGCTTTTTCAGCCAGTCGTACATCCCCGACTCGGAGTTTTTATTGGCCGAGACGAACTCGGCGATGATGAAGACGAACGGGATGAAGTAGACGATGGTCGCCAGCAGGAAGATGGGGGCGGAGCTGAGCCCCAGCTCGATGTTGTTGTTGACGATGTTGCGCACGTTGAACACGGCGGCAAAGGTCATCGACAACAGGGCAAACTTGCCTATGGTGCCGCGTACGGATTCAGACATGATGTCCTCCAGTGGACTCGCGCTCCCTGCGGGGAACGCTGTGACTCTGTGATGTGTTCGGCAAGGGTCTGTCGGCCCCGCGCTTTACTCTCTTGTTATGATCGGGCCGCGTGGGCGGCCTCGTTGGTGAACCGGTGCAGTCTCCCGCGCCGGCTCGCAATACCATTCAGACGATCGGAGTGCCCGGCGCCATCGGCACCCGGGGCTGCAACAGCACGCTCTGGCTCTCGTCCGGGGTCTCGGCGCAGAGCAACATGCACTCGGATCGCTCGCCGCGCATCTTGGTGGGCTTGAGGTTGGTCAGCACCACCACCTCGCTGCCCATCAGCTCCTCTTCGCTGTAGTAGGGCACCAGACTGGTGACGGTCTGCAGCGGCCGCTCGCCCCCCACGTCGATCTGGACGATGTAGAGTTTGTCGGCCCCGGGGTGGCGCACCACCTCCAGCACCTTGCCCACCTTCATCTCGACCCGTTTGAATTCGGCAAACTCGATCGTCTCGCTCATGCTCTTTTCCTTTTCTGGTTCAACGGTTTGCGGGTGGCCAACGGCCACCCGGTTTGATTGGAATTCAATGCAGTACCTATGGCGTCTGCATGGCAACCTGCGCTGCCGGCTGGGCCTCTTTGGCACGCGCTTCGGCGCTGAGGGAGGCCTCGTATCTGTTGTATTTCCACCAGGCGAAGCCGAGGAAAATCACGATCCCACCGACGTTGTAGAAGATGATGGTCATGATGTCGGCGCCGGTCGGGAAGGTGGAGGCGAGGAAGCCCACCGAGAAGATGGCGATCAGCACCGAGACCACGGCGATGCCGGTGGTGCGCGAACCCATCTTGAACTCCCGCGGCAGGTGGTCGAGCTTCAGGCGCAGATTGAGGTAGGCCAGCATGATGAACAGCGGCGGCAGCATGGAAGCGGCAGCGGTCATGTTGATGACGGTGTTCATCAGATCCTGCGCGGTGTTGGAACCCAGGGTCGGGATCACCATCAGCGGCAGCACGATGAGGTACTGGATCCAGGCTGCACGGGCGGGCACGCCGTTCTCGTTCAGCTCGACCGTCTTCTTGCCGAAGATGCCGGCCGGGATCTCGGAGAAGAAGATCTTCACCGGGGTCGCCGTCCACATCAGCAGGGAGCCGAACATGGCGGTGAAGGAGACCAGACCCACGAAGCGGTTCATCAGGATCTCCGGCAGGCCGAAGTAGGCTGCCAGCCCTTCAAACACCTGCACCGAGCCGCCGGTATATTTCAGGGTGCCGCTCGGCACGAACACGTTGATCAACAGCGAGGCGATGGAGTAGAGCACGCCGATAAAGATCCCGGCGATGATGATCACCTTCACGAAGGACTTGGAGCCGCCCTTCACGTCATTGACGTAGACCGCCACCGACTCGGCGCCACCGGCTGCCATAAAGATCCAGGTGGTGATGCCGAGGAAGGCCCAGCTGAAATCGGGGATCATGGCCTCTACCGTGATGGGGTCGGCCGGTTGCACACCGCCCACCAGTGCCGCACCTGCCAGCAGGATGTAGGAGAGGGTCAGCAGCAGCATCAGGGACGAGGTCACCGAGGTGATGGGGCCGAGCATCTTGGCGCCGTTGGTGGAGACATAGGTGGCAAAGGCAAACAGCACCATGCTCAATGCCGTGGTCGCCACCGGGGTGAGAATGTACTCGTAACCGAGGAAAGCATAGGAGGCGTAGGCGATAACCCGCGGCAGCAGCGAGGTGAAGAAGAAGAGGTTCACGAACCAGTAGGTGTAGGCCGAGATAAAGGCCCAGCGACCGCCAAGGGAACTCTTCACCCAGGCATAAACCCCCGCTTCGGAGTTCTTATTCAGCGACACAAATTCCGCAATGATCAGGCAGAACGGAATGAAGTAAAAAATGGTGGCCAGAAAGAACATCGGGGCGGAGGCCAGACCGATCTCGATGTTGTTGTTGATGACGTTGTTGAAGCTGAATACCGCCGCGAAAGTGAGCGACAGCAGACCAAACTTGCCTATCGTATTGCGTTTGGAATCAGACATGGTGCATCTCCAGACCTGTAGTTATCTCAGCGAAAGGGCGGGGCATGATTTGTAGGGTGAGCCCCGCCCTTCAGGCTTTTGTCAGTGCAGAACCGGCGGCTTGTTATTTGTTCTTGAAGTAGCCGCCTTCAACGGTGACCTTGATGATCACCTTTCGCACCGGCGCATCACCGACGAACCGGTAGGCTTCATCGTTCTCGAAGATCACCACCTGACCGTTGCCGACTTTCTGGCGCTCACGCACCTCGCCTGCCAGCCACTCGCGGTCGGTGGTGTCGTCATAAGCCTGCTCGACCGCCAGCTCGCTCTTGGCAGCCCACTCCACTGTCTCTTCCCCTTCCAGGTAGTAGTGGACGTCGAAATAGCGGCGCTGCCCCTCGAACAGGGAGGTGGCCGGGCTGGCCCCCTCCTGCAAGCGGTAGGTGAGGGAGTCACCGATGGAGTGGCAGATGCCGGGCTTGAGGTTCGGCAGGTTGTTGATGGCCTCCACGCAGCGGCCCCACTTCTTGCCCTCCCGGTAGATGTTTTTGAACAGGGTCAGGTTGTCCAGGGTGATCATGCGAGGTTCCTCCCGCCGTTGATGGTGAGATCGAGCCCGGCCAGCGCAGCCGGATTGAGGTTGCCACGGGCGATGGGCAGCAGGGTCAGGCCGAAGCTGAACGGCTCGAAGCGCACCCGCCAGGAGTCCAGCACCTCGGAGCCCCAGGAGTTGGAGCCCAGCCCCAGCACCTTGTGATCCAGATTGAGGGTGAGATAACCGCAGGGTTCCAGCTCGTTGATGTGCTGCGCCGCGTGGATATGCTCCCAGCTGTAGGGCCAGACGCTCAGGTTGATGGGGGCATCGGGCCGGACGTAGAGACCGGCGCCGTGGCGGTTGGTCAGGGTCGCCCAGCGCACCTGCTGGCGGTTGCCGTTGTCTTGCGGGAAGGGGTAGTGCTCCCACATCTCGCCGACTGTGCTCTGGAAGTTGTCGATCCAGTTGCTCTGGCGGCTGTCCTGATAGTTTTCACCCGGCCCCATGCCGTAGTAGTGCACCCGGTCGAGATCCTGACGAATGCCCAGCTCGAAGCCGATCTTGGGAATGATGTCGTCATAACCGCCGTAGGGCTGACCGGAGAGGGCCACATGCAGCTGGCCATTCGGGCTCAGGGTGTAGACGTAGCGGCAGCGCATGCCGAAATCGAACACCGGCGGCGCGATCAGACTCTCCACCGTCACCTCGACCGCCTCGCCCAGCTGACGCCAGCTCAGAGTGCGGAAGTGCTCCTGCATGATCTGCAGGTGGTTCGGGTGCCACAGGCTCTCGTACTCCTGCTTGTGGTTGTCGATCATCGGCTTGAAGAAGGTGAGGCGTGGGGCTCGCTCGATGAGCTCGATACCATCCTGCTGCCAGCTAACCAGCTTGCCGTCGAGGCGCGAGAAGCGCAGGGCAAAGCCGCTGCCGCTCAAGGTCAGCGCGAGGCGCTCGTCGGCAATCTGCAACGGGGTAGCGTTGGGATTGGCAAAGGGTCGCAGCTGGCGAGTCGATGCCTTCAGTTGGAACTGGTACTGGCCCAGCTCGTGTTCCGCCGCGCTATAGCGGGTGGCGGTGGCCTTGATGACCCGCAGCTGGACGAAGGTTTCCCGCCCATCGAGAGTGGGGAGCTCGAGTTGCAGCTCTGTGGTGGCGCCGGGAGCCACCCCTTCCAACCGGATTTGCTGGCTGGCCAGCAGTTCTCCCTCGGCCTTCACCTCGACCAGCAGGCGGATATCGTCGAGAGTGGAGAACCAGTAGCGGTTTTCCACTTCCAGCTTGCCGCTCGCCAGATCCAGAGCCCGCACCTTGACCGGGCAGATCACCTGCTTGTATTCACGCAGGCCCGGCCCCGGGGTCTGATCCGGATAGATGAGGCCATCCATGCAGAAGTTGTAGTTGTTGGGGTAGTCGCCGTAGTCACCGCCGTACTTGTAGACGGGGCGTCCCTGCTCGTCCTGATCCAGAATGCCGTGATCGCACCACTCCCAGATGTAGTGGCCCTGAATGTGGGGATGACGGTCGAACACCTGCTGGTATTCGCTGAGGCCACCCGGGCCGTTGCCCATGGCGTGGGCGTATTCGCAGAGAATGCGCGGCTTCGCCATCGGGAACTCGCCGAAGCAGTTCATCTGGGAGACGCGCGAATACATGGTGCTCACCACATCCACCACCTCGGCATCGCGATCCTCTTCGTAATGCACCAGCCGGGTCGGGTCGATCGCCTTGCAGCGCTGGTACATGGCTCTGATGTTGCAGCCGTAGCCGGACTCGTTGCCGAGCGACCAGATGATGATGGAGGGGTGGTTCTTCTGAGCGTGCACGTGGCGTTCGATGCGATCCACGAACACCGGCTCCCAGAAGGGGTCATCGGTGATGCGGCTGAGATCACCGACGTTGGCAAAGCCGTGGGTCTCCACGTCGGTCTCCGCCATCACAAACAGACCGTACTGGTCGCACAGCTCGTAGAAGCGCGGGTCATTCGGGTAGTGGGCGGTGCGCACCGAGTTGAGGTTGTGCTGCTTCATCAGCACGATATCGCGTTCAACACGATCCATGCCGACCGCACGGCTCTTGAGGTGGTCGTTGTCGTGACGGTTCACCCCGTGCAGCTTGAGGTAGTGACCATTGACGTAGAAGAGGCCATCCTTGACCTTGATTTCACGCACCCCGACCCGCTGCGGAATCACTTCCAGCAGCTCGCCCTGACCGTTGTAGAGGGAGAGTTGCAGCTGGTAGAGGTAAGGATCTTCGGCGCTCCACAGATGGGGATTGGCCAGATCCAGCGTGAAGCGGCAATCACACTTGCCGTCGATGGCGAGATGATCGAGCGAACCGCTGGCGATCTCGCGGCCTTGATCCAGCAGCGACCAGACCAGACGGTGATCACGGGCGGCCGCCCCCAGGTTCTCGAGCTGGATATCGCAGCTCAGGGTAGCGCTCTGGTTGTCATCAGTCAGCGCGGTGCGGATAAAGAAGTCCTGCACATGGGCGGCCGGTTTGCCCACCAGATAGACGTCGCGGAAGATCCCCGCCATCCACCACATATCCTGATCTTCGATATAGGTGGAGTCAGCCCACTGCATCACCCGCACCGACAACAGGTTCTCGCCAACCTTGGCGTAGGCACTGATATCGAACTCGGCGGTGAGACGGCTGCCCTTGCTGAAGCCGACGTAGTGGCCGTTCACATAGACCTCGAAGTAGGTCTCCACCCCGTCAAACTTGATGATCACCTGCTCGCCGTCCCAAGCCGGGCTCAGCGTGAAGCTGCGCTGATAAGCGCCGGTGGGGTTGTTGGTCGGCACGAAGGGCACGTCGATGGGGAAGGGAAAACCCTCGTCGGTGTACTGCAGATTGCCGTGCCCTTCCATCTGCCACATGTTGGGCACGGTGGTCTGGCCCCACTCGCTCATGGGGCTGTGATAGAAGGCCTCGGGTACCTGCAGGGGGTGGTCGAAGTAGTGGAACTGCCACTGGCCGCCAAGGCTCAGAAAACGGCGGCTCAGCTCGCGCTGCATGGTGGCCGCCAGCGCGTGGTCGGCATAAGAGAAGAAGTAGGCGCGAGGGGCCAGCCTGTTTTCACCAACGAATTGGACGTTTTCCCAGTTATTCACATGTCCTCCCGGAACAAGGCAACGTTAACTGGGTAAACTCTAGATAAATATTTACTAAATATCAGCTTTAGGTTGGTAAAGTTTTAACCTGATCACAATGAACAGATGGTTTTGTGAGCGAGATCAGAAGCGGGAGATAAAGGAGGGCAAGATATGGATGAGTGGCATGGATGTTGATAAGAGTTGGCTGATTAGCAATAAAATCAACTATAAAACAATATGATATGAAGTTACTGGATGATATGGGAAAGAGGTTTGCTTGGGAGAGGTGTCGCACCACCGCAAGATGGCGCGACTAAAAAGCAGAATATTTTACTAAAATCAGCGAGTAGTGCCACGCAGGGTCAACTTGCTCGGCACCAGCACCCGAAGGGGAATATCCCGCTCGTCTCGCAGCCGCTCAACCAGCAAATTGACCCCCTGGGAGCCCATCAACTCGGAGTGGATCCGCACCGTAGAGAGCGGTGGGAAGGTGAACTTGGCGGTCGGAATATCGTTGACGCTGATAAGCTCGATCTGCTGGGGAATCGCCAGTCCCTTCTCGTGGATGGCACGCAGCACACCGATGGCGATGGAGTCGGAGGCGACGAACAGCGCCTTGGGCCAGTCGCCGGCCAACATCTCTTTTGCCAACTGGTAGCCGGAGGCACTGGAGAAGTCCCCACGATAGAGATCGCTCTCCTGCACCACCCCCAGCCGCTGGCCATAATCCCGGAAGGCCAGTTCGCGCAGATCCGGATTCTCATCCTGGCCACCGATATAACCGATACGCTGGTGCCCCTGCGCGATGAAGTAATCGACGACCTGCTGGCTGATCAGGGCGAGATCCACATCGACCGAGTCGAACTCTCCCTGTGAACGGCAGTCGACAAACACCAGCTGGCTGGAACAAGCCCTGAGCTGGACGAGACGCTCGGCGGTGAGGGTACCGACCACCAGAATGCCATCCACGGCGCTCAGTTCGCGCCCTTCACCGCAGTTGTAGAGATGGGTCAGTTCGATATTGAGGCGGGCACTCTGGGTCTCGATGCCATAACGGATAGCGAGATAGTAGGGATCGTTGACCTCGGTACTCTGGGGATAGGCATAGACCACCAGAAAGTGCAGCTTGCTCTTGTGTACCCCCTTGCGGGCGCTGCTGGTCTTGTACTCCAGCCGTTCGGCAATCTCGAAGATCCGCTGCTTGGTCTCTTCCTTGACGCTCAGGCTGGGATCCTCGTTCAGTACCCGGGATACCGTGGCGAGAGAAACCCCCGCTTCCTGTGCAATTTCCTTCAACGTAGCCATCAATACCTCGCTGGCAGCATCACGTGTTAATCGGCAACGGCTAAAGAGTAACGGGCAATCCCTTGATAGCCCAGCACTTTTACTAAAATGCCGGCGGCATGGCAGATTTTTGGAAGTCAGAAATGCAAAAAGGCCTCCCGAATGGGAGGCCTCTTCTAAATAGGTGCCTGACAGTGTCCTACTCTCGCATGGCGAATGCCACACTACCATCGGCGCTACCGCGTTTCACTTCTGAGTTCGGCATGGGA
>NZ_JAAKTL010000021.1:0-77017 GCF_049174415.1 Aeromonas sp. 601039 | reverse complement strand
GTTGCGGGGGCCGGATTTGAACCGACGACCTTCGGGTTATGAGCCCGACGAGCTACCGAGCTGCTCCACCCCGCGTCCGAATTGTCACCCTCAAGCCGAGCAGTAGCTTGACGGCGTTTGTCTGCTTTCGACTGTTGACACAATCGCAGGCTGACGAAAAGTTGGTTGCGGGGGCCGGATTTGAACCGACGACCTTCGGGTTATGAGCCCGACGAGCTACCGAGCTGCTCCACCCCGCGTCTGAGGTCGCCAATAATAGGCGCCAGCGCACAGATTGCAAGTAAATATCTCAAAAAAAGTTTATTCGTAGATTAATCAGACAGAGAGTGAGGACATTAGCAGCATCATGCTGTTTTTTCAGGCAATAGAGTCAAAGCCACATACCAGGCACTACACTCAGTGAGATGAACACTCCTCATTTTGGGTAGGTATGATATGCGCATCTCCGCCGGTCACTGCCGTCAGTTGGGGGCGACACCCGACAACCGCGGCGTCAACTTCGCCATCTGGGCCCGCTTGGCCAGCCGGGTAGAGCTGCTGCTTTTCTCCAGTGCCGAAGATGATAGTCCCGAGGTAATTCCCCTCTCCCCCCGTTTCAACCGAACTGCCTACTACTGGCATATCCATATTGAAGGACTCCCCATCGGGCAACGCTACGCCTACCGTATCCAGGGACCATGGCGTCCCTATTGTGGCACCCGCTTTGATGGTGACAAGGTTCTGCTCGATCCCTATGGGCGCAGTATTGAACTGGGCCCCAACTATGACCGATGGGCGGCTGCACGCCCCGGCAGCAATATGGCTTGCTGCGCCAAAAATCGGGTAGTCGATACCCGCCACTACAACTGGGAAGGAGACAAACTGCCTGCTCACTCTCTCTCCCGCTCGGTGATTTACGAACTCCATCTGGGGGGGTTTACCAACTCCCCGAGCTCCGGGGTTGATCCTGCATTGCGGGGCACCTATCTTGGATTGATTGAGAAGATCCCCTATCTGCAATCTCTCGGGGTCACCGCCGTTGAACTGCTGCCGGTGTTTCAGTTCGACCCTCAGGATGCTCCCAGGGGGCTATCCAACTACTGGGGATACAGCCCCATGTCCTTTTTCGCCCCCCATGCCCAGTACGCCTGTGGCGATGATCCGCTGACCGAATTTCGCGATATGGTCAAGGCGTTGCACAGGGCCAATATCGAGGTGATCCTGGATGTGGTCTACAACCACACCGCCGAGGGGGGAGATGATGGCCCCACCTTCTCGTTTCGCGGCATCGACAACGAGGCCTACTACATCCTCGACAACAACCAGAAGGACACTAACTACTCGGGCTGTGGCAACACCTTCAACGGCGCACACCCGGTGGTACTGCGGATGATCATGGACAGCCTGCACTTCTGGCGCCAGGAGATGCACGTCGATGGCTTCCGGTTTGATCTGGCTGCCATTTTGTCGCGGGATGAATCGGGCCAGCCACAGGCCAATGCCCCGACCCTGCGCACCATAGATACCGATCCCAAGATCGCCGATATCAAGCTGATCGCCGAGGCCTGGGATGCAGGGGGGCTCTATCAGGTGGGATCACTGGCCGGCGCCCGCTGGCGTGAGTGGAACGGCCAGTTCAGGGACGACGTACGCCGGTTTCTGCGCGGGGATGACAACAGCGTCACCGCCTTTGTCGAACGGTTGTGCGGTAGCCCCGATATCTATCACTATCACCATGCAGATCCCGAGAAGAGCATCAATTTCGTCACCTGCCACGACGGCTTTACCCTGTGGGACTGGGCCAGCTACAACAACAAGCATAACGAGGCCAATGGCGAGCAGAACCGTGATGGCTGTGATCACAACTTCAGCTGGAACCACGGCCATGAAGGGGTAACGGACGATCCCCAGATCAATGCCCTGCGCACGCGCCAAGCCAAGAACATGATGGTGGCAACCCTGTTATCGGTGGGATCCCCGATGCTGTTGATGGGGGATGAACTGCTGCGCACCCAGCACGGCAACAACAACGGTTACTGTCAGGACAACGCGACCTGCTGGATGGATTGGCAACCAACTCCCCGCAGCCAGGAGATGTTCCGCTTCATGAAGGAGCTGATCCAATATCGCAAACATCTGTTCCAGCGCCCGGAGCAGGAGAGCATGCCACTGTCGCTCACCGAAATCCTGCGGCACAGCGAGATCTGCTGGCACGGAGTCAATGCCATGCAGCCAGACTTCAGTCCCCACTCCCATGCCATCGCCATGTCGGCCCTGTCAAGCGAAACCCGACTGGCCCTTTACGTACTGTTTAACGCCTACTGGGAGCCCCTCACCTTCAACCTGCCCAGCCCGCCCAAGGGAGTTGGCGGCTACTGGCGGCGGATCCTCGATACCGCCCTCCCCTCACCGCAAGATATCTGCACTTTCGGCATGCCACTGGAAGGGTTGACCAGAGAGTATCTGGCCCAGCCACGCAGCAGTTGCCTGTTTATCTGCGGGGCCGATGACTTCTATTGATTCTCGAGAGTCAGATATGAAAAAGCCCCGGGCCTTGGCTCGGGGCTTGCTCTTTTCAGTACCAGTGTCAGATCAGCTGGTACAGCACGCTGGTAGCGGCGATCTGGGCGATAAGCAGGCCACACAGGGAAGTGGAAACCACCACAGGCGCGGTATCACGCTGCAAGTAGAGCGGGCTGAACCAGAGCAGCAGGGAAGCCACCAACAAGGCAGCCTGTGTCACCACCGCCGGGATCAGATCATCGAGATTGGCTTCAGCCCCTTGCCAGCCCACCAGCACGGCCAGCCAGATAAGGCTGGCCATGGCGCCCGCCAGCGCAGCCAGCGGCAGAAGAGTATTAAACGCCTTGAGGCGGTGACGGGCTCGCAACAGCATCAGGTGAGCAAAGGCCGCTCCCAGCATCACCATCTGCAATAAACCGCTCACCCAGCCCTGCAGCTGCAGCAGCCCGAAGCCATAAACAGCGAGTGGCAACGCCGGTAGCCAGAGCAGCGTTGAGGGGACTGCACGCTTGCCCTCCAGCCGTGACTGGGCCAGCGACAAGCCGACCCCGAGCACCAGTGCGGCACCACCACTCCAGATCAGCCAACTGGCCGCCTTGGCCTCTACCGCCAGCATCAAGGAGAGCGCGGTAATGACCCAGATGGAGAAGAGCTGCTGAGTGATGCGTGAGCGCTGGCCGGGGCAGATATCACCGCGCCATAACACGATACCGAGGGCAATGAGGGCACCAAGCGCCATCAAGCCGGTAAGGGGAAAGAGCCAAAGTGGGAGTTGGACGAACATGACGCCTCCAGCAGCAAGAATTCGGGAGCGCCACCGGGGCGCCAGAGAAGAGTGGGCGAGTATACCCAAACCTGCGGCTATCCCCAATCACGACAAACAGACCGGCAAAAAATGAGCAGATGCCCCGAAGGTCATGATGCAGCCGACAGGCCCATTATCACACCGACTTCACACCTGACCGCGAGCCAGTGCCACTACCCGCGCAAACATCTGACGCAGCACGGGAGGAATATGCTCGGCACCAAGCCGCTCGGCTTCTTCCACCACCGCCAGTGCCATCCCCGGCTTGCTGCGGTGATGAATCGCCTTATTGATGATATGACTGGCACTCCACATGGCTCGTCCGCCCACCCCTGCTTCCCGCCGGAACACGGCTTCAAAACCATTGTGATAGAGGTAATGTTCAATGTCAGAGGCTGGCAACTGAGTCAACCGATCCCGTTCCCGCTCCCCTTTGAGTTGGCCCCGGGCCGAAGCAGCATACTTGAGCCCCGCCTCGTCGCCATCGGTCAACAGGTGCCACTCGATACCAAAATCCCGCGCCACCTTGATCAGCGGTGACTGGCCGCACTGGGCAAACTCGATAATCCGCACCCCTTCGGCCCGCAAACTGTAACCACAGATCTGGGCCAGCTCGGAGAGCAGCCAGATCTCGGTCTCCCCCTCCACCAGCAGCCAGCAACGGGCAAACAGCGACATGGGGCGGTTGATCCGCACGTGGAAGGCGATCTTGCGCAGATCGTCGCTGCTGTAACGCTCGCCCCCCAGCTGGTGACAGAGGATATCCTGCTGACGGCGCACCAGTCGTCGCACCTGATTGAGCGGCAGGGAAGAGAGCAGATCTCCCGAGTTGGTGGTGAGCAGCTTCTGGCCCGGCAGTTGTTCCAGCAGCCCCCACGCCAGCGCCAGCATGGTCGGGTGCAGCCGGCTCTCAGGATCCTCCAGGATCATGATGGGACGGGCCCCCTCCTCCAGCTCGCGATTGCCTCGCGCCTGCAGCAGGGTCGCCGCCATCCCGGCCATCGCCAGTTGCAGGGTGCGGTTATCGGCATGGCGCAGCAGGGTGTGCAGGTTGCCAGGATTGCGCAACGTCATGGGACGATTGATGATGTCACGCTGGCTGCGCGGTTTGTTCTTGATGGGGGCCAGAGCGTTGAAATAGTGATCCATCAGCTGGCGCACTGCTTGCAGCGCCTCCTTCAACTCCGGCTCCCCGATGCGCTGGGGTTCGTCGATCAGCTTGTCGGCCAGTTCACTGAGTCTGTGCTCCGAGAGATCTCCCCACTGCAGGGTTTCCACCCCGTTGCGGGCACTGCGAGCGTCCCGCAGCCGGAACACCGGGTTCATGGTGATCAGCAGGCTAACCAGTTCGTTAGTATTGGCAATAGGCAGGCTCTTGCCCACCCCGTCGAGAAAGTCGTGAATGGTGAGCACAGAGCCATCAGCTTGCAGCTCGGCACTGGCACGATAGTGGATGCGATGAAACTTGTCCTTGTGCAGCACCCAGGAGGCGCCAAGACGAGCCAGACGGCGAGAATGCTGGCACATTTGTGGCCTGTGCTCACTGAAGGTGAGCACCAGTTGCAGATGACGCGAAGGGGCCAGCTCGGGATCTTCCGGTTGGTGAAAATCATCGGCGGTGAACTGATAGGGCTCGGCATTTTGCCCCAGCAGACACCAGAGCGCGCGCAACAGGCTCGACTTGCCCCAGGTATTCTCGCCAATCAGCACTGTGGTGTGATCCAACCCGAGCGAAAGACGATTTATACCGCGAAAACCTTTTACTTCAATACGTTCCAGAAACATCCTGCAATGTCCACGTCACTCAGATTGAGCAATAGTGGCAAAGTTAACTGGAAAATCCTATCGGCAGCCGGGCTTTTTCAACGTGAACTGTGAGGCACTGCAGGTTCGGGAGGGGTGACGACAGCGGTGCGATCTTGCGGGGCATTCCAGTGGCTGAACCAAAGGTGACGGGTACGGATTTGACGTTTGCGATAATTCAATGGGCATTCCTTTCAATGGATAAGTGGTAGAGAGTACACCTCTTTTGCCCAAAGTCTCAGGCTTATCTGTGACGGGAAGATGACAATTGCGCCCGCCACTGCCCCGGCGTCAAACCAAACGCCTCGCGAAAACGATTACCGAAATGGGCCTGCGAAGAGAAGCCACACTGACTGGCGATGCTGGCCAGCGGCTCGGGGCCAGTCAACAGCTGCTTGGCCCGTTTGAGCCGCAGCCCCAGCAGGTAACGGTGGGGCGGGCAGCCGAGACTCTGGCCGAACATGCGGGCAAAGTGATACTCGCTCAGCCCCGCCTGCTGAGCCAGCTCTGCCAGCGTGACCGAATCGGCCAGATGGGCCTGCAGATACTCCTGCACCCGCTTGATCACCACGGGCGCCAGCCCGCCGCGCAGAGGCGGCAGACCGGGAGCCTCCTCGGTGTGGTGGCGATAGGCGTGGAGGATCAACATCCAGGCGCCGTGGGAGAGTGCCAACCGATCGACCCCGTGCTGCCACTGAAGCTGCATCAACTGGCGCTGCACCAGCGAAGCCGCCTGCGGATCGTCGATAAAGGTCTTGTCCACCAGTTGCAGGTGGCGCCCCTCCTTGTCACACACCTCCTCGGCGATACGGGTGAGGTGAGCCGGGGTGAAGTAGAGATGAAAGAAGCGAAACTCTTCGCGCACCAGCCACTCGGATCTGTGGTGATCCGGCATGATGCACACCTTGCCGGTGCCGCCGTGGCCACCCGGCCCATCGAGTCGCTCGGTCTGCTCGCCTCCTTGCAGATAGACGCTCAGGGTGTGGTGGCCCGGCTTGTGATAGCGGGTCTGGTCATAGCAGTTGCGCCAACTGGCGACGCCAAGCCCGGGTTCGAGCCAGCAAGCGTCGTCCAGCCGGGCGCCGGTGCTGACCAGAGCATCAAATACCCCTGCTGTTTTCATTCGCCCCTGCCGCCTGTTCCGGTGTAAGTGTTATGTCGCTGCCACCCATCTTACCGACCGCGCCCGCAGATGACAGCGCAGGGCGATGAAAAACCGCAAGATGGTGCAATCCAGCCATCAGGGCTTGCCCCATAGTGGGTCATCTCTCCCTGACTCACCGGAACAGTGATGAACCTGATGCTCTATCTTGCCACCGTGCTTATCTGGGGCAGCACCTGGATTGCCATCGCCTGGCAACTTGGCCCCATCCCCATCGAGGTGTCGGTGCTCTACCGCTTCCTGCTGGCTGCGGTGGCACTGTTTGCCCTGCTCACCGCCAGCGGCCGCTTTCCGCGCCTGCCGTGGCATGGCCAGCGCTATGCGGCGCTGCTCGGTGCCCTGCTCTTTTCCACCAATTTTCTCTGTTTCTACCACGCCACCCGCTATATCCCGAGCGGCATGTCGGCGGTGATCTTTGCCAGTGCCAGCATCTTCAACGGCCTCAACCTCTGGCTGTTCGAGAACAAGCGCCCCACCCTGCGCTGGCTGCAAGGCTCCTTGCTGGGGCTCTTTGGCACCCTGCTGCTGTTCTGGCCGGTGCTGGCGGATGCGCAACTGGGTGCAAACGGCTGGAAGGGGCTGCTGCTCGCCTGCGGCGGCACCCTCTGCTTTTCGCTGGGCAATCTGGTCTCGGCACGGGGCCAACGCCATGGCTACCACGTACTGCAACTGGTGCCCTGGGGCATGGTTTACGGCGTGGTGCTGTTGCTGGGCTGGGTCATATTGCTAGGCCAACAGCTGGTGGTGCCGACCGATGGCCACTATCTGGCGGCCATGGTCTATCTCGCCCTGTTTGGCTCGGTGATCGCTTTTACCGCCTACCTGACCCTGGTGGGGCGCATCGGTGCCAGCAAGGCCTCCTACGCCACCGTGCTCTTTCCATTGGTGGCGCTTACCCTCTCCACCTTCTATGAAGGCTTTGTCTGGCAGCCGGTCTCGGTGGCCGGAGTGGTGGTGAGCCTGATCGGCAATCTGGTGATCTTCGCGCCGCCCTTGAGCGAATGGCGCATTCGACCGGCCAAGGCAGCAAACGACCCTTGCTCCTGAGCCAGTCAGCCCCTAAGGTAGCGCTGATCAATCTGTGACGATCCTGATGGCGACAAACAAGGGGGCGAGATGTTACTGGAAGGGCTGGAGACGCTGAGCCTGCTGGCGAGCGAAGGGACCATGGCCAAGGTGGCCAGTCGCCTCTATATCAGCCAGTCGGCGGTGAGCAAGCGGATTGCCCAGCTGGAGCAGCGCCTCGGCAAGAAGCTGATCGAGCCGGAGGGGCGCCAGATCCGCCTCACCCCGCAGGCCAAGGAGCTGCTGGAACGAGTTGCCCCGAGTCTGGCCGAAATGAAGGGGGTGCTTGCCGATAGTCAGGATCTGGCGGATCAGAGCCCCCTCCCCATTGCCTGCTCCGAAACCCTGCTGGCCGGTTATCTCTCCCACTTCATGCGCGACTATATGGAGCGCGATCCCCACCTTGCCCTCTCTACCCACCACACTCCGGTCATTCTGGCGCGGGTGCGCAGCGGTGATGCCCTGCTCGGCATCTGCGCCGGTCGGCTCCCACCCGGCCATGGCCTCGGCGCCGATCTGCTGCTTGAGGAGCCCTTTTATCTGGTGGGCGAGGGGCAGCAGAGCCTGCCACCAGCCAGCGCAGAAAGCAGGCGCAAGATCCTCACCATGGATCTGGAGAACCCCTCCAACCGCTACCTTCGCGAACCGCTGGCAGATATGGGATTGGAGCCCGCCATGGAGCTCGACTCCTATCTGGCGCTCATCGAACTCGCCAAGGCAGGCATTGGCCCTGTGCTGCTCCCCGCTGGCCTGCTGGGGCTGGTGGGAGAACAGGGGGAGATGGCGCGCCCACTACCCGGGCTGGGCCGTCCCCTGCATCTGGTCTACCGGCCAAACAGCCTAAAGCGCGAGCGCATTGCCAGGCTGGTGAGCGCCCTGCACCAACACTTTCGCCACCGCAGCGACACGCCGCGCTAGCCGTGTAAAACACCTGATATGACAACGGGGCCCAAGGGCCCCGTTAACAATTGCGATGCGGCAAGCAAGGCGCACATCAGATCCAGGCAAACAGCTCGGGATACTGGCTCCAGACCAGCTTGGCAGACATCAGCAGGGAGACGGTCACCAGCAGCGGCTTGATCAGCTTCACCCCTTTTTTCAGCACCATCTTGGAGCCGAAGCGGGCGCCGATAAACTGCCCCAGCGCCATGCAGAAGCCGACACTCCACACCACCTTGCCACCGAGCGCAAAGAACAGCAGGGAGGCGATATTCGAGGTGAAGTTGAGCAGCTTGGTATGGGCGGTGGCGCGCGCCATGCCAAAGCCCGCCAGCGCCACAAAACCGATGGCAAAAAACGAACCTGTGCCCGGCCCGAAGAAGCCGTCATAAAAGCCGACCCCGCCCCCCACCAGCAGCGCAAACAGCATGGGAGTCAGACGGCGGGAGCTCTCGGCATCGCTTACCCGCGGCGAGAAGTAGAAGTAGCAGGCAAAGGCCATCAGCAGGAAAGGGAGCAGGCGCTCGAGAATGGCGGCGTCTATGGTCTGCACCGCCAGCGTGCCGATGGCCGCACCGATAAAGGTGCAGATCACCGCAGGCCAGATCATGGCCCACTCCAGCAGCCCCTTGCGGGCATAGAACCAGGTGGCGGAGAAGGAGCCAAAACTGCTCTGCAGCTTGTTGGTGCCGAGCACCAGCGCGGGCGGCATGCCGGTGGCGAGCAACGCTGGCACCGTCAGCAGACCGCCGCCACCGGCGATGGCATCGATAAAGCCGGCGACAAGCGCTACACCGAACAGGGCAAACAGGGTAACCAGTTCCAATTCCATCCATAGACCTCACGAGAGTGGGTTGCCCTAAGGGGTTGGGCAACCGGAGAACACCAAAACGACGTTGTGCGGGGAGCACAGGCTGTCCGCTATCCTAGCGGGCCACTGACCATGAATCTAACGAAACAGTGGCAGCCAATTGATTCCTGATTTTCATTAATTTGAGCGGCCACGCCCCTGCCCCAACCCTCAGAGGGCCCGTTACAGCGCGGGTGACGGGACTTCCGCTTCCTTGATGGCCGCCAGCGCCTCACATAGATGATCCTCATCGGCACCGGGGAAACGGCTGACCCGACCGGCCATGTAGCGGCTGCTGAACAGATTGAACCAGTGCTGCAGTGCCTGCCCCGCCTTGAGCTCTCCCGCCACTTCCAGCACGCAGGCCGCCACTTCGGCGGTGCAGAGGTGCTCCTCGCTGTTGGCCACCCGCATGCCGTAGGTGGAGAGCGCATCGGGTTTGATGGCAAGCACCGGAAAACCGTCCAGGTAGGGGCTCTTGTTGAACATCTTGCGCGCCTCCGGCCAGGTGCCATCGAGCAGGATAAAGAGCGGTTTTTTACCCGGTGTCAGCGTCACCTCGCCGGTCAGGCGGGCAGGCTCCTTCTCGCAAGCGGGAAAGACCACATAGGGCTGCCAGGTGGGATCGGCCAGCAGGGCCAGCAGCTCGGGATGGGGTTGGGTGCGTGACCAGAGAAACGCCCAGGTGGTATCCGGTAACACATCGGCGATGAGGCGACCGGTGTTGGAGGGCTTCATCGGCTCGCTGTCATACATCAGCAGGCAAAAGCCCGCCTCCGCTTTGAGCTCGGGGCGCCACTCGCAGGCACACCAATCCTCGCGCAGCTGACAGGCCGGACAGCGGGCCAAGGTGCCGCCACGGGCAAGAAACGGTCGGGTAGAGATACTCTTGCGCCAGGCCCGCAGGCGGTTGACGGCGTGATCAGGAACAGGCTTCATCTAGGTTCACAACTGGAGTCAAAACAGGAACGGCAGCGGTGCCAACATGTCATGGCGCCACAGGGCGCGATAACAGGGGGCTGCCGGAAAAGCGCAAGATTGTACCGAGTTACGCGCTGGCGGAACAGCAATCCCTGCCCCTTTCGCCAGACGCAGTGCCAACTCCTCTTGTCTTACGACTCCTGACAGCTGCGCAGCAGCTCCAGCAACAGGCTGCCATCGCGCAGTGCCTTGTGCACCTGCACCGAGGTGGGCTTGGTAGGATCTTCGTAGAAGTGGGTGGATTCGATCTGCAGCCGAACCAGATATTCGGCGGGCAACTGGCTGGCCAGCGACTGGTGCAGCATGGGGAACAGCAGCCGATCGGCACGGGTGATCTCGCCCCCCAGCAGCAGCTTGCCCGGATTGAGCAGGCAGATGAGGTTGGATAGCACCTTGGAGAGGCGGCCCGCCGCCTGATGGAGAATATCCTGACAGAGGCTGTTGCCCGCCAGCGCCAGCTCGCACAGCTCGCGGATGGTAACGCTCTCGGGCAAGTCGTGCTCCTGCATCCGCTCGCGCAGATCCCGGTATTGCGCCTCCAGCGCCTGATTGGTCACCAGGGTACAGGCGCAGCCAAAGCCGCCGCAGTAGCAGCGCTGGCCATAGGGCTCGAGCTGCAGGTGGCTGAGATCACCGAGCAGCGCATTCTCGCTCTCGATAAGCTGGCCATTGACCACCATGCCAACCCCGATGTCGTTGTGGACAAACACCAGCACCGCATCGGCGCAATTTTTGGCGGCCCCCCACTCCCGCTCTGCCTGGATCCAGGTGCGCACATCACCACTCACCAACACAGGTACCGAGAACACCTCCTGCAAGGTCGGCCCCAACGGCCAGTTGCGTAGATCGTAGAAGGGGAAGTGTTTGACCATGCCGGAGTGGCGCTCCACCTGACCCGGCAGGCAGAGGGCGATGCAGGCCAGACTGAGGGACTTTCTCGGCAAGAACCCCTGGATCGCATGTACTAAGCTGCCCAGCAGGTCGTTACGCTCAAGCTCGGTAAAGAGATGGCGATGGCGGGCCAGGGAGCGGCCTGAAAAGTCGAACAGCGCCATATCCACGTAACCACGACCAAGACGCATGGAGAGAAACTGGAAGCGGCGCTCGTTAATACGCAGCAGGGTCTGACGACGGCCGCGCCCCACCGAACTTTCACCACAGGTGACCACCAGACCCCCATCGAGCAGTTCCCTGGTGATCTTGGTGATACTGGCTGGCGAGAGGCCGGTCAGGCGGGAGAGATCGGTGCGCGACAGCTCCTTGTGCTCCTCCAGACTGGCATAGACCAGGCCATAGTTGAGCTGACGGATCAAATCGATACTGCCTTTCACGATCTCATTCATAGGGTATGGATTAAGGGCTGAAACTGGGGCCACCGATTTTCACACATTATTGCTCGATCCCCAAATAAAGCGCGGTCTGAACCGGGGTTCAGACCGCATTGTTGAGTGAATATCACCGAGATGGTCGGGCTCAATAACGGAACTGGGAGACCAGTTTGCGCAATTTGTCACCGGTATTGGCCAGATCGCGGGTGGTGCTATTGGACTCCATGGCTGCGTCGGTCAGCTCGCTGACTATCTGCTGAATGGCTACCAGGTTCTTGTTGATCTCCTCGGAGACCGCGTGCTGCTCTTCGGCAGCGGTAGCGATCTGAATATTCATGTCGTTGATGGTACTGACCGCCATCACCATGCTGTCGAGGGAGCTGGCAATATGGCTCGCCTCCTGCACTGTCTCCTGACTGCGATCCTCGCTCGCCTGCATCACATCCACCGCCTGCTTCACCCCCCCTTGCAAGCGCTGGAGCATCTCATTGATCTCCTTGGTGCTCTGCTGGGTACGACCGGCCAGCGAACGCACCTCGTCCGCCACCACCGCAAAACCGCGGCCCTGCTCGCCCGCCCGAGCAGCCTCGATCGCCGCATTCAGCGCCAACAGGTTGGTCTGTTCGGCAATGCCGCGAATAACCTCGACCACAGAACCAATCTTGGCGGTCTCTTGGGCCAACTGTGCGATGACGCCAGCCGCGGTATGCACCTCCCCCACCAGTCGGTTGATGCTGTTGATAGCCGTGCTGACCACACCACGAGCGGCGTCCGATTCACGGGCTGCATCACTGGTTGCCGTCGCCGCGTTGGAGGCACTGGCCGCCACCTCCTGGGCAGTGGAGCTCATCTCGGTCACCGCAGTCACCACCTGATCGGTTTCCCGGCTATGGCCATGCATCTGCTGGTCATAGTGCTCGCTCAGATGGTGCAGCTTGTCAACAGCGGTGAAGAGATGGTTACTGGTCTCGCCAACCTGACTCACCACCGACTGGATCCGCTCGACAAAGCGGTTGAAGGCGCTGGCCAGCTGGCCAATTTCATCGTCGCTCTGCACCTTGAGGCGCTGGGTGAGATCCCCGTCACCATTGGCAATATCGTTCAATGCCAGCACGGCATCAGCCAGCGGCTTGGTAACCCGATTCCCCACGATCACGGTCGCCGCCAGGGTGACACCCAGGATCAGCAAGATCACCAGCACACTGCTCTGCAGCGACTCGTGCATATTGCTTTCGCGCTCGGCGCGCAGGGCCGCCAGCTCGTTGTCGATGTCATCGATATAGAAACCGGTACCGATAACCCACTGGTATTTGTCGAGCGCAATGTTGTAGGCGAGCTTGGGAGCATCACGACCAATGGAAGGTTTGGCCGTCCAGTACTCGGCAAAGCCATCCCCCTGACGGGCCACCTTGATAATGTCCTGGATCAGCAACTTGCCCTTGGCATCCTTGTCGTTCCAGCGATTTTTTCCCTCCAGCTCGGCACGGGTAGGCAGCAATATAGTGTTGCCCTCAAAGTCATAGACAAAGAAATAGCCATCGCTGCCGTAACGCAACGGCCTGAGCAGCTCTTTGACCTTCTGACGATTTTCCGGAGAATCCGGCTGTGCATAAACGGCATCGACGGCGGTTTTGGCCATCATGATGTAACTGCTGAGCAGCGCTTTACGCTCCTTGATGGCATTCTCCCTCGCCACCACCAGCTCAGACTCCAGGTCGCTCTTGGAGACCATGTAGTTACTGAGATTGACCACCAGGGCCATCAGCAGCACGGGTACTGCACCCAATAACAGGATTTTCTGTTTTAGCGTCATCTTTCACATCCTTGCAGCTGTTTTTATTGGAATTCCTTGCTTACCCATCAGTATAGGTGCTGGCAGGGCGAGCCCAGCTTTCGTTACAATTCCCTTAAACAAATCGGCCAGAACGTGAAAATCATGAATCTTTGTCCTTGCGGCTCAACCCTTTCTCTCGAATTGTGCTGTGGCTTACGTCACAGTGGCGCGGTGGCTGACACCCCGGAGCAGCTGATGCGCTCGCGCTACAGTGCTTTTGTGCTTGGTCTGGGGGAGTATCTGGTCTATAGCTGGCACCCGGCCCACCTTGGCAGCCTCACCGCCGAAGAGCTTTCACGCATCGACACCCGCTGGGATGGTCTAGAGATCATCGCCAGCCAGGGCGGCTCGGAGGAGGAAACCGGGATGGTGGAGTTCAAAGCCTGGTTTCTGGAGGGGGATGAGCGCCACTGCCTCCATGAGCGCTCCCGCTTCGTGCGTTATCAGGGCCGCTGGGTCTACACCGAGGGAGAGCAGGATCCGGCGCCCCTCAAGGCGGGGCGCAACGATCCCTGCCCCTGTGGCAGCGGCAAAAAGCACAAGAAGTGCTGCGGCTGACCCCTAACACACCCACCAGACTCGTCAAACAGTGACAAGGGGCATCCGATGCCCCTTTTTTGTGCCTGTTATTCGCCACCAGCCCACAAACCGATGCGTTAACAAGCGTGACAAATGTCACACAATGCTCATTAACGCGCGAGCAAATGAGCGTTTGCGAGCGCAAATTTGGCCCATATCAAACATTTCCACTCAGAAGTAGGCCACACTGGCCTCATCTGGAAGAGATGAGACGGGCAACAATGAAAAGAATAACTACACAAGTCGTCATCATAGGCGGCGGTGCCACAGGGGCCGGCATCATGCGCGATTGCGCACTGCGCGGCATCGACTGCATCCTGCTCGAGCGCGATGATATCGCCGCCGGCACCACCGGCCGCAACCACGGCCTGCTCCATTCCGGTGCCCGCTACGCGGTGACGGATCAGGAGTCCGCCCGCGAATGCATCCAGGAAAACCGCATCCTCAAGCGGATTGCCAGCCACTGTGTCGAAGACACGGGCGGCCTCTTCCTCACCCTGCCGGAAGATGACATCAATTTCCAAACCACCTTTATGGATGCCTGCGCCCTGGCCGGTATCGAAACCCGCCAGCTCGATCCCGGTGAAGCCCTGCGCATGGAGCCCAACGCCAACCCGGCGATGATCGGCGCCATCCATGTGCCGGACGGCACGGTCGACCCGTTCCGCCTCGCCGCTGCCAACGTGTTGGACGCTAAAGAGCACGGCGCCCGCATCTTCACCCACAGCAAGGTGCTGGGGCTCTTGCGCACTCAGGATCGGGTACACGGGGTCAAGGCGATCAACACCCGCACCGGCGAAGCGTTCGAGGTGGAGTGTCAGGAGGTGATCAACGCCGCTGGCATCTGGGGCCAGCAAATTTGCGAATATGCCGATCTCGGCATCCGCATGTTCCCGGCCAAGGGCTCCCTGCTCATCATGGATTACCGCATCAACCAGTTGGTGCTCAACCGCGCCCGCAAACCGGCGGATGCGGACATTCTGGTGCCGGGCGACACCATCTCCCTCATCGGCACCACCTCCAGTCGCATCGATTACAACAAGATTGACCAGCTCACCGTCGAACCCGAAGAGGTCGAAGTGTTGCTGCGCGAAGGTATCAAGCTTGCTCCCATCATGGCCCGCACCCGCCTGCTGCGCGCCTACGCCGGGGTGCGCCCGCTGGTAGCGGTGGACGGTGACGACACCGGCCGCAACATCAGTCGCGGTATCGTGCTGCTGGATCACGCCGAGCGCGATGGTCTCAAGGGGTTCAACACCATCACCGGCGGCAAGCTGATGACCTACCGCCTGATGGCGGAGTGGGCCACCGATCTGCTGGCCAAGAAACTCGGTAACAGCAAACCCTGCCAGACCGCCGAACTGAGCCTGCCCGGCTCGCGGGATCCGGAGAAGGTCTCCGCCCCCGGTCTCTCGGTGCCGGTCGAAGGCTCCGCCCAATACCGCCACGGCGAGCGGGTCATCGCCTTCTTCCGTGACAATCCCAAGGCCAACGCCCTTATCTGCGAGTGCGAAATGGTCACCGCGGGCGAAATCGAATACGCCCTGCGCGAGCTCGATGTGGACAACCTCATCGATCTGCGCCGCCGCACCCGTCTGGGCATGGGCCCCTGTCAGGGGGAGCTCTGCGCCTACCGCGCCGCCGGACTGATGCAGGAGTACGGCAAGGCCGACGGTCGCCAGGCCTGCGTCATGCTGCGCCAGTTCCTCGAGGAGCGTTACAAGGGAACCCGCCCCGTCCTGTGGGGCGATGCCTTGCGCGAGGCCGAATTCACCTACTGGATCTACGAAGGGCTGTTTGGCCTGGGGGAATGGACGGCGCCACAGCTGGTCGCCGATACCCCACGCGACCCAACCAGCGAGACCACTCACAAGGAGAGCCGTCATGAAGTTTGACAATATCGTTATCGGCGGTGGCATGGCGGGACTCTCGGCTGCCCTGCGGCTGGTGGAGGCGGGCCAGAAGACCCTGCTGATGGCCTCCGGCCAGAGTGCCCTGCACTTCTCCTCCGGCTCGGTAGATCTGCTCGAAAGCGAGGGGGATCCCCGCGCTGCGCTGCCTGCCTTTATGGCAGCCCATCCGGATCACCCCTACAGCAAGGTGGGGATGCAAAATATCGAAGCGAGTCTGGCCGATCTGCAGCGCCACTGCGCCGAGCAGGGATTGCCGCTGGTTCGCCACGACACCAATCACCAGCGCCTGACTCCCATCGGTACCCTCAAGCGCACCTGGCTCTCCCCCGATACCTGTGCCTGCGTCACCGATGCGCCGATCCCGGATGTACTGCTGCTGGCCACTCTCGAAGGCTTTCGCGACTTTCATCCGGCACTGGCGGCGGCCAATCTGGCGACCCATCCGCGCTTCGCCCACTGCCGCATTCTGACTGGCGAGATCCGCCTGCCCCAGCTGGCCGAATTCAGCCGCAATCCCCATGAGTTTCGCTCTGCCGACATCGCGCGCCTGTGTGACAAGCACCATCTGGTGGCCGATTTGGCCAGCGAGATCAGTCGAATGGTGCAGGAGAGCGGCGTGCCCGACTGCCGCCATATCGTGCTACCAGCCTGCCTGTCGCTGGGGCTGGTTGGCCCGCGTCTGGCGGAGCTGGAGCAACGTACCGGCTGCACCATCAAGGAGGTGGCGACCATGCCGCCGTCGCTGATCGGGATGCGGATGCAGGAGGCGCTCAAGCGCCGCTTCATGGCCCTTGGCGGCACTTTCCTCACCAGCGAGCGGGTGCTGGGCGCCCGTTACGAGGGGGATCGGGTGGTCGGCGTACACACCCAGAATGGCGATGATCAGCTGTTTGAAGCGGACAACTTCGTGCTCGCCTCCGGCAGCTTCTTTAGCCGCGGTCTGGAGTCCCGTCTGCGCGGCATTCGCGAACCCATCTTCGATGCCGATGTGCTGAGTCTGGAGGAGCGCGACGCCTGGGCCGGTCGTCGCCTGTTCGACCACCACCCCTTTATGGGTTTCGGAGTCAAGACCGACGACAAGCTGCGTGTGCTGCGTGGCGGCAAGCCGCTCGCCAACCTCTACGGCGCCGGCAGCGTGCTGGCTCACTATGACCCCATCAAGGAGGGGTCAGGTTCAGGTGTCGCCGTTGCCACCGGCTGGCAGGCCGCCGGCCATATTCTGGGCGCCGCCCAATGATTTATTTGTCCCATATCCCGTGCCTTCACACCCTACGGGAGGAGAACTGACATGCTACTGGATCACGCCAACCAAACTTTCGATCAGTGCATCAAATGCACCGTCTGTACCGCCTACTGCCCGGTGGCCAAGGCCAACCCCGCCTACCCCGGCCCGAAACAGGCGGGCCCGGATGGCGAGCGGCTGCGCATCAAGAGCCCCGAGCTGTTCGATAGCGCCCTCAAGCACTGCACCAACTGCAAACGCTGCGAAGTAGCCTGCCCGAGCGGAGTGCGCATCGGCGACATCATCGCCAAGGCCAAGCATCAGTACAGCGGTTTCAAACCGGGGATCCGCGAGTTCGTGCTCTCTCACACCGATCTGATGGGCAGCATGTCTACCCTGATGGCCCCGGTGGTCAACTTCACCACCGGCCTCAAGCCGATGAAGCTGGTGCTGGACAAGGCGCTGGGGGTCTCATCCCACCGCGATCTGCCCAAATACTCCCAGGGCACCTTCCGCGGCTGGTACAAGAAGCAAAAAGAAGCGCAGGCCCGTTATGAGCGCCAAATAGCCTATTTCCACGGCTGCTATGTCAACTACAACCATCCTCAGCTTGGCAAGGAGCTGGTGCAGGTGCTCAACGCCATGAACATCGGCGTGCAGTTGCTGGAGCGGGAGAAGTGCTGTGGCGTGCCGCTCATTGCCAACGGCTTCATGGACAAGGCCAAGCAGCAGGCGGCCTTCAACATCAAGCAGATGGAGAACTCCCTGCTGGGCAACGAGATGCCGCTGCTGGCCACCTCCTCCACCTGTGGCTTTACCCTGCGCGATGAATATCCCCACCTGCTGGAGCAGGACAACCACAAGGTGAGGGATCGCATCTCACTGGTGACCCGCTTCCTGTGGAACGAGTTCTACAAGGGCAACAAACCGGCGATGAAGCCGCTCAATCTGCACATCGCCTACCACACCCCCTGCCACATGGAAAAAATGGGGGGCGTCATCTACACCCTCGAATTGCTGCGCGCCATTCCCGGGGTCAAGGTGACTGTACTGGAGTCCCAGTGCTGCGGCATCGCCGGCACCTACGGCTTCAAATCCGAAAACTACCAGACCAGCCAGACCATTGGCGAGGGGCTGTTTGATCAAATCAACCGCCTCTCCCCCGATCTGGTGATCACCGATTGCGAGACCTGCAAATGGCAGATCGAGATGAGCACCAGCTTCCGCTGCGAGCATCCCATTCATCTGCTGGCCCAGGCTCTGGCATAAGATGAGCGTGACCATATCCGCTGGTGTAAACCCCGAAGCCGGGGTATTCGTTGGTTCACCACCATGCCTTTGGGGCTGCAACCCAAACAGTATCTGATCACGATAAGACCTGAGAGGAGCCGGCATTGCCGGCTTCTCTCATTGATGTTGCCGACCATCTCGCCCATCGGCGGAACGCCCGGCCCGTACAGACTGTAACCGACAGCCCTCTCAAAAAAAAGAATATTTATTCATTTATTATTTTTATACCCATAAATAGATAATTGATATGACAGATAACCCTGCATGCCTTGCCAAATAACACAGGCATACCTCAGGTGTCGCTCCGTCCCGCCACAGAGACTCATTACAATTCCAATATTCTGACTTTCTTAATAATTTAACCGGGATCTCATTTCTGTCTGTTGGTGCTCTCGGTAATTGATCTAGCGCAAGCCCCCCTCTGATAAATCATCATTCTTTTTACCCATTTGGTAATATCCAACTCGAGCAATCGCATAAAAACATGGGTTTTATTCACTAATAACAATGAAGCGGCCTGCCTGCTCCTGCTTGGCGGGGGCGAACCAATGCCCACATCCAGGATGGAACTGTCAGGTCTGGCAATGAGATCGATTAGGGAGTGATGATCGTGAGTTCACGCAACAGACAGATCAAGCTGGGCCTCGCCGCCCTGCTGCTGACTACCAGCCTTGGCACCAGCGGCTGGGCACAGGCAGCCGATGACACGCAACCCAAAGGCAAGATCGAGGCGCGCAGCGAGCTGTTCGCCAAGGATCACGCCGATCAGTTCACCAGCTGGCAAGCCACCAGCGAAAGCAAGGAACGCACCGATGCGCTGGCGGAAGATCCCAACATGGTGGTGCTGTGGGGCGGTTACCCCTTTTCCAAGGATTACAACAAGCCGCGCGGTCACTTCTATGCCCTGACCGATGTGCGCGAAACCCTGCGCACCGGCGCCCCGAAAACAGCCGAAGATGGCCCCCTGCCCATGGCCTGCTGGAGCTGCAAAGGCCCGGATGTGGCCCGCGTCATCGACGAGCAGGGTGAGGATGGCTACTTCAAGGGGATGTGGGCCAAGGGCGGGCCGGAAGTAGTCAACACCATCGGCTGCGCCGACTGCCACGACACTGCCTCGAAGGAGTTCAAGGAGGGCAAACCTGCCCTGCACCTCTCCCGTCCCTATGCCGAGCGGGCCATGACCGCCATCGGCAAGCCGTTCAAGGAGCAGGGGCGCTTTGATCAGCAGTCCCAGGTGTGCGGCCAGTGCCACGTGGAATACTACTTCAGCGGCCCCACCAAGGCGGTCAAATTCCCCTGGGACAAGGGCACCACGGTTGAGCAGATGGAGGCCTATTACGATGATATCGGCTTTGCCGACTGGACTCATGCCCTCTCCAAAACCCCCATGCTGAAAGCCCAGCATCCCGAGTACGAAACCTGGCGCGCCGGCATTCACGGCCAGAACAACGTCGCCTGTGTCGACTGCCACATGCCCAAGGTGCAGAACGAGCAGGGCAAGGTCTACACGGATCACAAAGTGGGGAACCCCTTTGATCGCTTCGAGCAGACCTGCCGCAACTGCCACACCCAGAGCAAGGAGATGCTGCAGGGGATTGTCAAGCAGCGCAAAGAGGCGGTGATCGAAACCAAGCTGAAGGTCGAGAAGCAGCTGGTACACGCCCACTTTGAAGCCAAGGCGGCCTGGGATGCCGGCGCCACCGAGGCAGAGATGAAGGATATTCTGCAGGACATCCGTCACGCCCAGTGGCGCTGGGACTACGCCATCGCCTCCCACGGGGTGCAGATGCACGCCCCCGAAGTGGCCCTCAAGGTACTTGGCAGCGCGCTGGATAAAGCCGCTGACGCCCGCACCAAGCTGGCACGCCTGTTGGCCAGCAAGGGGATCAGCCACGAAATCGCCATCCCCGACATCTCCACCAAGGAGAAAGCGCAAGCGGCCCTTGGCATGGATATGAAGCAGTTCAACAGCGACAAGGCCCAGTTTCTCAAGACCACGGTCCCCGCCTGGGATGCCGAGGCCAAAGCGGCCGGACGGCTGGCACAGTAACGGCGCCTGCAGGCCCGGCGCCAAGTCGGGCCCGCAGCGGATGGAGGCTTCCTATGGGTGATTTAACGATGGATTTTTTACGACTGATGCTGATGGCAGCCATGCTGCTCACCAGCCTGCAGGGTCAGGCGGCCGAGCCGGCAGCAGCCCCTGTTCCAGCTACACATGAGGTGGAATTTTTACGCAATCCCGACAAGGCCTGCACCGACTGTCACAAGGAGCAGAGCGAGGGAATGCACGGCAAGCATGGTCAGGCGACCAATCCCAACAACCTGGCACCTGTCACCTGCACCAACTGCCACGGCCAGCCCTCCCCTCAGCACAGGGAAGGGGTCAAAGATGTTATGCGCTTTAGCCACAGCCTTAAGGATAAAGAGAGCATCAAGCTTTATCCCATCAGCGAGCAGAATGGAGTCTGCATGAGTTGCCACGAGCCCAAAGTGCTTCGCGAGGCGCTCTGGGCCCACGACGTGCACGCCACCAAGCTCACCTGCACCAGCTGCCACCAGTTGCATCCGGCCAAGGAGCCCATGGTGGGGATCCCGGAAAAATCCCGCATCAAGCTCTGCGTCGACTGCCACAGCAAGCAGCATGAGGCCAGCAAGGCCCGGCAGGAGCAGTCCAAACCGGCTACCGGCAAGGAGGCATCATGAGCTGCTCTCGCCGTGACTTTATGGCGGGCATGGGCGCGGGGGCCCTTATCATGATGACGGGGACTGCTCGTGCCAACACCCGCTCCCTTGCCACCCCCCTCGCCCACAGCCAGACCATCGACGGGATCCGCTATGGCATGATCTACGATGAGACGGCCTGCATCGGCTGCACCGCCTGCATGGACGCCTGCCGGGAGGTCAACAAAGTGCCGAAAGGGGTCTCGCGCCTCGAGATCATCCGTTCAGGCCCCATCGGTGAATTTCCCGACGCCGAGTACCGCTTCTTTCGCAAATCGTGCCAGCACTGCGACAACGCCCCCTGCGTGCATGTCTGCCCCACCGGCGCCTCCCATATCCGCAAGGAGGATGGCATCGTCGATGTCGACGCGGATCTCTGCGTCGGCTGCATGTATTGCCTCGCTGCCTGCCCCTATCAGGTGCGCTTTATCAACCCGGTCACCCGAGTGGCAGACAAGTGCGACTTTTGCCGCAAGACCAACCTGGCGGCGGGCAAGGAGCCGGCGTGCGTGGAATCCTGCCCCACCAAGGCGCTGGTGTTCGGCAATCTGGATGACCCGGACAGCCCCATCGCCAAACGGCTGGTGAAGGAAACCACCTATCGCTACAAGCAGGCACTCGGCACCTCGCCCAAGATGTACCGCGTGCCCAAAGGGGAGATAACGTCATGACGATGCAAGCGGCATTTCACTTACCTTCCCTCGTGTGGGGATTTGTCCGATCGCCATCTACCGAAGCAACAGAAGGAGGAATGGATCATGTTGCATGACGCATTTCACTTCCCTTCACTTGTCTGGGACTGGCCCATCGCCATCTACCTGTTCCTGCTCGGCATCTCCGCCGGAGCCACCACCCTCTCGGTGCTGCTGCGCCGCAAGGGGGCAGGCAGCGAGAGCGGCATCATCAAGGCGACCGCCATTCTGGCGCCAGCGAGCGTGATATTGGGGCTGCTGATCCTTATCTTCCATCTGGCCCGCCCCTGGACCTTCTGGAAGCTGATGTTCCACTACCAGTTCGACTCAGTGATGTCGATGGGGGTCATGCTGTTTCAGCTCTATATGGCGGTGCTGTTCGCCTGGCTGGCGGTGGTGTTTCGCGCCGAGATCGAAACCCTGCGCCACCGGTTGCTGAAAGAGAAGTTCGCTTTTGTGGATGGGCTGATTGGCTGGCTTGCCCGCATCGAGCGGCTGCTGGCCCCGCTGTTGCTGCTGCTCGCTGTGCTGCTGGGGGCCTACACCGGCTTTCTGCTGTCAGCCCTCAAGACCTATCCGCTGTTGAACAACCCGGTACTGCCGGTGCTGTTTCTGGTCTCGGGCATCAGCTCAGGTATCGCCTCCACCATCTTGCTGGCGGTGACGCTCTTCAAGGAGAACCATCACAGCCAGGGGGTGAGCTTTGTTCACCGCTTCGAGCGGCCGGTGCTGGTGATGGAGGTGTTGCTGCTGGTCTGCTTCTTTACCGGCCTCTACTTCGGTGGCGGTCAGAAAGAGGTGGCCATGTGGGCCGCCATCGGCAGCGGCTTCTGGGCTCAGGTGTTCTGGCTCGGGGTGGTGGGGATCGGCATGCTACTGCCCCAGCTGCTGGCCCTGCTGACCCCGGCGCCCCTGCGGGAGCGAAACGGCCATCTGGTGCTGGTCTGCAGCTTGACCTTGGTGGGGATCCTGCTGCTGCGCTACTTCGTGCTCTATGCCGGCCAGATGACGGTCGTATAACGGTATGATCACTAGCGCCAGCCGCCCTCGGGTGACTGGCGCTTATTTGTTGCGATTGGTTGTTGCCAAGAATGTGGATGTTATCCCCCAGCGCCGGTACAGCACAGACGCTGCGGCATAACATAGACGAATGATTGACTGGAGGTTATGTGCTGGCGGAGCTCGGCTATCTCTCACTGTTGCTGGCGACCGGGCTCGCCCTGCTGCAAGGGCTGCTGCCCTGGCTGGGATTGCGGCTCGCCTCACGCCCGCAGCTCGGCTGCGCAAAACCGCTGGCCCTCTTGGTCGCGCTCCTGCTGTTGGCCGCCCTGCTGCTGCTCGCCAGCTGCTTTGCCCAGGATGATTTCACCGTCAGCTATGTGGCCCAGCACGCCAACAGCGCCCTGCCGCTGGGCTTCAAGCTGGCGGCGGTATGGGGGGGCCATGAAGGCTCCATGCTCTTTTTCGTCTTTGCGTTGGGGCTGTGGGGCGCCCTGGTGGCCCTTTGCTCCAAGCGGGTCGATCCGCTGATCACAGCTCGAGTACTGGCCATCATGGGGCTGATCGTCGGGCTGTTCGGTCTCTATACCCTGATCTTCTCCAGCCCGTTTGACCGCCAGTTCCCGGGACCGCTGGAGGGGCGCGACCTCAACCCCATGCTGCAGGATATCGGCCTTATCATCCACCCGCCCCTGCTCTATCTCGGTTACGTCGGCTTTGCGGTCAACTTCGCCTTCGCCATGGCGGCGCTCCATTCGGGCAGACTGGATGGCGCCGTGGCCCACTGGAGCCGCCCCTGGGCGCTCGGCTCCTGGGTGTTTCTCACCGCCGGCATCGTGCTGGGCTCCTGGTGGGCCTACTACGAGCTCGGCTGGGGCGGCTGGTGGTTCTGGGATCCGGTAGAAAACGCCTCCCTCTTGCCCTGGCTGCTGGGCACTGCCCTGCTGCACGCCCTGATTGTCTGCGAGAAGCGCGGCACCTATAGTCACGCCGTGCTGTTGCTCTCCATCTTCACCTTCGCCTTGAGCCTGCTCGGCACCTTCGTGGTGCGCTCCGGGGTACTCACCTCGGTGCACGCCTTTGCGGTGGACCCCAGCCGCGGCCTCACCCTCTTGTTGCTGCTCGGTTTGCTATTGACCTGCGCCCTCACCCTGTTTGCCCTGCGCGCAGACATTCGCGCCCCCTATGCCCGCTTTGGCTTGCTGTCAAAAGAGGGGCTGCTCGGCACCGTCATCCTGCTGCTCTGCGTGGCCTGCGCCAGCGTGCTGCTCGGCACCTTCTATCCCATGGTGTTCCAGTCGCTCCATCTGGGCTCGCTCTCGGTGGGCGCCCCCTATTTCAATTCCATCTTCGTGCCGCTGGCCCTCTGCCTGATGGCGCTGATGACCCAGCTGCCGCGCCTGCGCTGGCGGGAGCTTGCGGCAGTTTCCCGGCTCAACTCCCTGTTGCCGCCGCTGTTTGGCCTGCTTGGCGGCGGGCTGCTTAGCCTTGCCTATTTGGAACAGGGATCGTTTTCCGGTAGCTGGATTGGCATCCTCGCCAATATGGTGAGCCTCTGGCTGATGGCCAGCCTGCTGCTCCCGCTCTTGCAACCGACGTCGCTGCGCGAGCTCACCCTCAATCGGCTCGGCAGCTTGCTCACCCACCTCGGGGTGGCGGTGTGCGCCCTTGGCATCGCGCAAGTGAGCCACCACAGTCAGGAGGGGGGCACTGTGCTAAGTGCCAACCAGCCCTACCAGCTCGGTGCCTTCGAGTTTCGCTATGAGGGGCGCGAGCCGGTGATCGGCCCCAACTATACCGCTGAGCGGATCACGCTTAGCGTGCACAAGAATGGTAAAGATGTGGCGCGGCTGACGCCGGAGCGGCGCCACTACAGCGTTCGCACCATGAACATGAACGAGCCGGGCATCGCGTGGGGAATGCTCGGCGATCTCTACGTGGTGCTGGGTGAGAAGATGGGGCCAGATGCCTATGCCATGCGGCTGCACTACAAGCCGCTGGTACGCTGGATCTGGTTCGGTGGCCTGTTGATGATGACAGGCGGCACCCTGCGTCTGCTCGCCCGTCGCCCCGTTGCGGTTAGCGCCTCCCATCCCCGGCTCGAACAGGAGGCGTTATGAGATCCCGCCTGCGCCTCTTTCTTCCACTGCTGCTGACCCTGAGCCTCGGCATCCTGCTCTGGCTCGGCCTTGGCAACAATCCCTATAGCCAGGATGAGGCAACGCTCGGACGTACCCTGCCTGCGTGGCAGAGCGACAATCTGCTGGATGGGAGTCGGATCCAGACCGCCAGCCTCAAAGGTGAGCCCTTTGTGCTTAACGTCTGGGCCAGCTGGTGCGTCAACTGCCGCGCCGAGCATCCGTTGCTCAGCGAGCTCGCGGGCACAGTGCCCCTCTATGGTCTCAACTACCGGGACAAAGGGGATGCGGCCCGCGCCTGGCTTATCCAGGCGGGCAACCCCTATCGCGCTGTGCTGGCCGACCCTGACGGCAAACTGGCCCTTGAGCTCGGCGTCTACGGCACGCCGGAAACCTATCTGTTTGATACCGATGGTGCCCTGCTCGCCCGCCATACCGGCGAGCTTACCAAAGGGATCTGGCAACGTCAGTTTGCCCCCCTGCTCGACCAGGCGCGAACGGACGCACAGATAAAGGCCGCCACTACTGCACCAGCTATTGCAATATCAGCTCGGGAGACACAGCCATGATGTGCCGTTCTCTTGCTTGCGCCCTGCTGGCCCTCGGCATGCAGCTGAGTGCAACTGCATATTCCAGCGGGGTCGATACCTATCAGTTTCGCCACCCCGAGCTGCAGACCCGCGCTCAGGAAGTGGCCCGCGCCCTGCGCTGCCCCCAGTGCCAGAACCAGAACCTGGTGGAGTCCAACTCCCCCATCGCGCGGGATCTGCGGCTAGAGGTCTACCGCTGGGTGGATGAGGGACAATCTGATGAGCAGGTTATCGCCCGCATGACGGAGCGCTTCGGTGATTTCGTCCGCTACGATCCCCCCTTCAAGGCCAGCACGGCTCTGCTGTGGGGTGGTCCCCTGCTGCTGTTGGGGCTGGCGCTGTTGATCCTGTTTCGCCGCCTGACACGCACAAAGGCGCAACCCATCCCTGTCGTTAAGGCAATCGATGAGTCAATCCATCAACCCGCGGCCGATCCGCGCAGCGAATTGAATCTGTTGATCATGCGTGGAGAACAAGTGGGCCTCTCCCCAGACCAGCCACTCTACATGGAGCTGAGCGCCGCCCGCCTGGCCAGCGCCATCCCGGCGGCTGAGCTGGCCCTGCGCGCGCAACTGGCCAACCAGCATGACAATCGCAGCCGCAATAACCGGCACGGGCGGACCTTGTTGCTGCTTGGCATCATGGCATGCGTAGCCGTTGCCGCTGTCTATCTCAGCAGCGGCCGTTATCAGGCATGGCAGGATTATGCATCCCGTCCCGATCCGCTGGCGGGGTTGAGCCCGCGGGATCTGCAGGACAAGGAGCTGGGGAGTCTGCATCAGAAACTTCAGCGCAATCCTGCCGATCTCGACAGCTGGGCGGCGCTCGGCCAGCTCTATCTCTATCGGGGTGAATATGACAACGCCCTGCTCGCCTACCAACGTCTCGCTCTGCTGGAGGGGGGCGCCAGCGCGGCGACTCAAGCCGCCCAAGCCACCGTGCTCTACTATCAGGCGGGCCAGCTGCTGACTCCCGAGGCAACCCGCCTGCTGGAGAGTGCCCTCAAGCAGGACGCGGGGGAAGTGAGCGCCCTGATGCTGCTCGCCTCCGATCACTTCCTGCATGGTCGCTACAGCCAGGCCATTGCGCTGTGGCAGCAACTGCTCGATGAAGAGCGCCCCCGCATCAACCGGGCCGCGCTGATCGAGGCGATCCAGACGGCAAGCATAATGGGCGGGTAACCCCTTGATTGAAGGAGGGTAATCGTGGTGATATGGCGCCGCGACCACGCAAGTGGCTCAGCACTCTCTTTCAATAGACAAGGATGTCTGGATGCAACTCACCCTGTTAAACGACTCGGGCAAATTCGATGGGCTCGATGACACCATTAGGCATGTCTTTGCCGAGACGGCGCACAAATTGACTGCCTTGTTCGATCTCTCCCAACTGGATGTCACCTTCAGCCCTTTTGCCGAGGGGGATGCGCCCGACTCTGGTATCGGTGGCTGGGCCATCAACATGTATCGGATAGAACTCCAGCTTGATCTGGAACGGCCTGATATCAAAGAGGTGATCATCACCGAATTGCCTGCCGTGCTGGCCCACGAAGTCCACCATATCGTGCAAAAGAAGAACAAGGTGGAAGCAGAAACACTGGCCGAAAACCTGATTTTTGAAGGGCTGGCCTGCTACTTTGAGCAGAGGTTCAATGGCGGCACACTCCCCTCGCTGTTCAAGGAGTCTCATCATCATGACTGGAAATCGCTCCTGGCAGAGATGACGCCCCATCTATCCAGCAAGCAGTTCAACTTTTTAGACTTTTTCTACTGCCGTGATAACCGGCCATTTCCCAAATATGCCGGTTACTGGGTGGGGTTCAATCTGGTGGCCAACTATCTGGCCAAAAGCGGCCTGAATGAAATAGAGGTCATGGGCCTACCCGCCGAGGCATATTTCAATTAACACGCCTTCACACTGTTCGTGGCTATCACAGAGCCCAAATCCGGAGAGAAGATCATGATCCCCATTCGCTGCAAGGCCGTCTCTGGCGTTGCCCTTACCACTGTCGATGGCGAAACCAGATTGCTGGTGATGAAGCGGGTCAAGGGAGGCTTCTGGTGCCATGTGGCGGGCACGGTGGAGGCGGGTGAAACCGGCTGGCAGACCATTATTCGGGAGTTTGGCGAAGAGACGGGGATCAGGGTCACCGAACTCTACAACGGCCAGTATCTGGAGCAGTTTTACGAGGCAAGCCTGAATACGATAGAGGTAGTGCCGGTCTTTGTGGTCTATTGCCCGGCTAATCAGGCGGTGACCCTCAACGATGAGCACACAGACTATCGCTGGTGTTCCCTGGCCGAGGCCAAGGCGTTGGTGAGTTTCCCCGGCCAGAAGGCGCTCTACGACCATATCTGGCACCACTTTGTCGACAACGCCCCCTCTCCCCTGATGCGGGTCGATATCCGCTGACCGCGCACGGCTTCCCCCTGTAAATGCAACACGCCCCCGGATGGGGGCGTGTTGCATCTAAAGCCAGCCAAACGCTTTTGTTAGACCAAGCAGATGGCCTACGGCCGCTCGCCAGCGGCCAGACGGCGGTTGATATCGGCGATAACCGGGGCGATGTCGGCCAGGGTATCAATCACATAGTGCGCCCCCGCCGCCCGCAGTTTGGCCTCGGCCGGTGCGCGCCGGGCGGCGATCTCCGCATCGCTCATGGCGGCAAACTCGTCCCAGGTGGCACCAAATTCGTTGCCGGAAACCGACAATCCCACCGTCCACATGCCCGCGTTAAGCCCTTCGCTGATACCCGGCACGGCGTCATCCACCTTGATGCAGCGATGCACGGCGCTTATTCCCAGCTCAATTACGTTGGCCAGCGCCATCCAGGGGCCGGGGCGACCACCAGCCTTGAGATCGTCGGTGGCGACCCAGTGATCCGGGCGGTAGCCGTGATCGGCCGCCGCTGGCACCAGCGCCTCCATCACCGGACGGGGATAACCGGAGCAGGAGCCGATTTTCATCCCCTGCACCCGCAGAGCGTCCAGCACCGGCAGCACACCGGGGATGGGGGCGGCAAAGCGGGTCACGGCGGCAATCTGCAGCGGCATAAAGGTGTGATAAATGTGGTCCACCTCGGCGTGGCTCATAGGATGGCCGAAGCGGGCCTGCCAACGCGCATCCACCGAGGGCAGACGGCCCAGCGCGGCGATATGATCCCACTTGCCAAGGCCCATGGGCTGGCGTGCTTCGTCCAGGGTCACGGGAAAGTCATAGGCGCGGGCTAAGGCCTCGACGAAGATGGAGGTGGGGGCGAAGGAGCCGAAGTCGACGACGGTACCGGCCCAGTCGAGGATCAGCGCCTCCACGTCGGTGGTCGGGTGGATGGCAGTCTGCAAGTCAGTCATGGTGGTGTTCCTGTTTCGGTGAAAGTGCGATCTCGCCCAATGCGCGATCGAGAATGGAAATGGCGCGCACCAGATCGGCGCGGGCGATATTGAGCGGTGGCGAGAGCTGGATGACGTTCCCTTGGGAGACCTTGAAGCTGAGCCCCAGCTCCAGACAGCGGTAGAGCAGCCGCTCGGCGGCCTGGCTATTGCGGGTGCGACTCTGGTGATCGACCACCAGATCGAGCGCCCACAGGAGGCCGATACCGCGCACCTGCCCGATCAGCGGGTGACGTTCGGCCAACTTGCCGAGCTCGGCCGCCATAAAACGGCCATCCTCCTGCGCTTTTGCCAGCAACCCCTCTTCGCGGATGGTAGCGATGGTCGCGAGGGCCGCCGCGCAGCCGATAGGGCTCTTCTCGTGGGTGTAGTGACCGAGCGAAATAGCTGCGGCCTGATTGAAACGGTCGCGGGTGATGAGCGCCGCAAACGGTACCACCCCGCCCCCCAGCCCCTTGCCCAGACAAATGATGTCAGGCTCGATGCCGAACTCTTCAAAGCTGAACCAGTGGCCGGTGCGGCCCAGGGCATTGGGGATCTCGTCGACGATCAGCAACACCTTGTGGCGATCGCAGATCTCCCGCACCCGCTGCCAGTAGGCCTTCGAGGGCACCTGCACATCGGTGTTGCGGATAGGTTCGGCGATAAAGGCGCCGATCCCTCCCTCCTTCTCGATGACGTACTCCAGATAATCGGCGTAGTGCAGGTCATCCCCCTCCCCGCGATACCAGACGCCGCGATAACGGGTGGGGGGCGGGATGCGCTCCACTCCGGCCATCAATGGGCCCATACCGGCGCGAAAACAGGCCTCGCCGCCGACCGAGATGGCATCGAGAGAGGCGCCGTGAAAGGCATCCCAGAGGGACACCACCTTGCTGTTGCCGGTGATGAAACGGGCGAGCTTCAGGGCAATCCCCACCACCTCGCTGCCGCCGGGGGCGAACAGTACCCGGTTGAGATCGCCGGGGGCCAGTTCAGCCAGGGTGCGGGCGCAGTCGATGGCAACCTGATGGGTGTAGCGGCGGGGCGCGAACGGCAGATCGGCGAGTTGCTGCTGCACCGCGGCCACCACCCTGGGGTGACCGTGGCCCAGCTGATGGACGCTGTTGCCGTGAAAATCGAGGTAACGCTTGCCCGATACGCTGGTCAGCCAGCTCCCCTGCGTGCGCTCAAGCAGATCGAGACAGGGGGTGGAGAGGGCCTGATGGAGAAAGTAGCGGCTATCCTCCGCCAATCCCGCCTGCACCGCCTCGCTCTGACCTGCCCACCAGCGTGAGCGCCCCTCGCCGAGGTTGATATCCCCTTCGCTGTCGGCGCGGCCGCTGCCGTGCAGCTTATGGTCGTGCTGATCGCAACCGTGAGGCGCCATGCTGGTCATCACGCGTCCCCCTGCCAGTAGCAGGCGCTGGCCATGGCGGCGAGCAGATCGCGCACCCGCTCTGGGGTCACATCACCGATATTGCCGATACGGAAGCAGTCGGCTTGCGAGACCTTGCCCGGATAGATGACAAAGCCCTGCGCCTTGAGCCGCTGGTAGAAGTCGGCGAAGCGGTAGTCAGGGTGGGTCGGAGAGTAGAAGGCGGTGATGATGGGGGATTGCCATTTTTCTGGCAGCAGCGGCGCAAAGCCGAGGGCAGCCATCCCCGCCACCAGCGTGCGCTGATTTTCACTGTAACGCTGATGACGGGCGGCGATGCCCCCCTCTTCGTCCAGTTCGCGCAGGGCCTGGGCAAAGGCAAGCACGGTATGGGTGGGCGAGGTAAAGCGCCACTTGCCCCCCTGCTGCTCCATGGTCTGCCACTGGGCATGCAGGTCGAGGGAGACTGAGCGGGCGCGCCCGGCACAGGCCGCCAACGCGGCGCGGCGAGCGATGACAAAGCCAAAACCCGGCACCCCCTGAATGCACTTGTTGGCCGAGCTGATAAGAAACTCGATGCTAAGGCGTCCCATGTCGATGGGGATACCGCCAAAGCTGCTCATGGCATCGACGATCAGGCGGATGCCGCGGCGCTGGCAGAGCTCAGCCACCTCATCGAGCGGATTGAGCATGCCGGTGGTGGTCTCGCAGTGCACCATGGCCAGATGGGTGATCTCGGGGTGGCGCGCCAGCATCGCCTCGATGGCGGCGGGCTCCGGGCGGGTGGTCTCGCCGCAGTCCAGCTCATGGTGACGCAGGCCAAGGCAGCGGGCCATCTCCCCCATGCGGGCGCCGTAGGCGCCGTTGTTGATGATCAGCAGACACTCATCGATGCCTATCGCCGAGCCCAGCACGCTCTCCACCACATAGCTGCCACTGCCCTGCAGCAAGACGGCGCTGTAGTCACTTTCATATTCAGGGCCGGTGGCGAGGCGCACCAGCTCGCGGCGGATGGGCTCCACCACACCGAGGTTGTAGTCCGCATCCCAGGTGCAGCTGTCTTGCAGCATGGCGGCGCGCACCGTGGCGGTGGTCGAGAGGGGGCCCGGGGTCAGCAGCAGGTAATCGACGGCGGCGGGGGCCGCAGGAATATGGGTCATGATTTCGCTCCTATTGGTATATACCAGAATGAGCGCATTGTGGGTAACTCCCCCGCCAAGGTCAAAGGGGTGGCGCTACGTGCAACAAAAAATTCATTTTCAGCGCAGGGATCGCGATAATCTAGGAAGCCTGAACAACAGGGGCGATTCTGGTATCTACCAACGCATGTTGATGTTGCCGTGAAACGACCGGGCAGATGACCTGTCCTGTGCCCAGCCAATTGCCCAACTCATTGCACAACTTATTGCAAAACCAGGGATTTTCATGAGCAAACCGCAATATCTGCAAATCAAGGATGCCCTCGCCAACCAGATCTTGGCGGGAGGGCTGGCCCCCAACGACAAGCTCCCCTCCGAGCGGCTGCTGGGGGAACTCTATGGCACAACAAGAGTCACCATCCGCGAGGCGCTGGTGCAGCTGGAGGCGAACGGCCTTATCTATCGGGAGGATCGCCGCGGCTGGTTCGTCACCCCGCCGCGCTTTCGCTTGAACCCCAGACGCACCTCCAACTTTCACCAGATAGTGCGGGAGCAAGGGGGAGAACCGCACACCGAGCTGCTGGAGAAAAGCCGCCAGGCAGTACCGCCCGCGTTGATGGCGCAGCTGCAGCTCAAGCCGTTCGACAGCCTGTTTCTGCTAAAACGGCTGCGCTACGCCAACGGGCGCGCCATCTGCTACTGCGAGAACCACTGCCTGCCTGAGCGGGTACCCGGCCTGCTGGAGCTGGATCTCAACGGCAGTCTGACCGAGATCTACCAGGCCCATTACGATCTCCACTACGCCCGCATGCAGGTACGTTTCTTCCCCACCGCCCTGCCGGACGAGGTGGCCAAGGCGCTGGGGGCCACCGCCGGTCTACCCGCCCTGCGCCTCGAGCGACTCAACTTCGATCAGCACGGCCGGGTACTCGACTTCGATCTGGAGTACTGGCGTCACGACAGTCTGGAGATCGAGGTGGATACCCAGGATTAGTCACGGATAAATCAGGAACGGCAAAACGTCACGGGGCTGTCACGGTCACGTCATAAAGATCCCCTAGCCTCTCTCTCGACCAATCTGGTTTATACCAAACCAATTTAACTGGAGAAGAGGATGAAACAGGGAACCCATCTGCTGGCTGCCGCCGTGCTGGCTGCCATGACCGCCCCGGCACTGGCCGCGACCGATCTCACCGTCTACACCGCCTTCGAACCGGAGCAGCTCAACGAGCTGAAAACCGCGTTCGAGCGCCAGCATCCGGACATCAACATCAAGTGGGTGCGTGACTCCACCGGCGTGGTCACCGCCCGCTTGCTGGCAGAAAAGGCCCAGCCCAAAGCGGATGTGGTATGGGGACTGGCCGCCACCAGCCTGATGCAGCTCGATCAGCAGCAGATGCTCAATGCCTATGCACCGAAAGGACTGGATAAGCTCGACAGCCGCTTTCGCGACAGCAAGGCCGAGCCGCACTGGATCGGTCTGGACGCCTTCTTCAGCGCCATCTGCTTCAACAAGGTAGAGGCAGAAAAACAGGGGATCCCGGCCCCCACCAGCTGGGCCGACCTCACCAAGCCCATCTACAAGGGCAAGGTGATCATGCCCAACCCCAGCTCCTCCGGTACCGGTTACCTGAGCGTTGCGGGCTGGCTGCAGACCATGGGCGAGCAGCAGGGCTGGCAATTCATGAACGGCCTGCATCAGAATATCGACCGTTACACCCACTCGGGCTCAGCCCCCTGCAAGCTGGCCGCCAGCGGCGAGACGGTGATCGGTATCTCCTTCGACTTCCCGGCTACCAGCCTCAAGGCCAAGGGTGCCCCCATCGAGGTGGTGTTCCCGAAAGAGGGTTCGGGCTGGGATATGGAAGCCGCCGCCATCATCAAGGGCACTCCCAAGCTGGAAGCCGCCAAACAGCTGCTCGACTTTGCCGCCACCGAACAGGCCAACGCCCTCTACAACAAGTCGTTCGCCGTGGTCGCCATTCCCGATGTAGCCCAACCGAGAGCGGGCTATCCGGCGGATATCAAAGGCCAGATGATCGACAACGACTTTAGCTGGGCAGCCCGCGAGCGCAACGCCATCCTGGCCCAGTGGAGCGCCAGCTTCGACGGCAAGACCGAAGCCAAACAGTAAGCGTGAAGGGCGGCGGTTTGTTCACGCCAGACACACCACCGCCAATAAACTGCCAGTCGAAGGCCAACAGCTGTTGGCCTTCGCTTTTTGGTTTTAACTTCCCAAGTTTGTATTGCCTTCAATTAGCGATGCTTAGTCCATTCGCACAGTGCCCAACTACTTGCTGGCGACCCGATGTCATTTGACTGTCATCAAGCTGTCATCCCCCGATCACCTGACCGTCACACTTCACCCGCAAACTGGTATATACCAAATCAGTAGCGAGTCGAACCATGACCCAGCCCTATCTGGACATTCAACATCTCAACAAGCAGTTCGGTGCTTTTCAGGCCCTTAAAGGGATCTCTCTGACCATTGAGCCAGGGGAGTTTATCTGCTTTCTCGGCCCCTCCGGCTGCGGCAAGACCACCCTGCTCAGAGCCATCGCCGGCTTGGATCTGCCGGACAGCGGCGAGATCTGGCAAGGGGGACGCAATATCTCCCGCCTGCCGCCCCAGGAGCGCGATTTTGGCATCGTGTTTCAGTCCTATGCTCTCTTCCCCAACCTGACGGTGGCCCAGAACATCGCCTTTGGCCTTGAGAATCAGGGGCTGGCGCGGGATCTTATCAAGGAGCGAGTCGATCACTGGCTGGGGCTGGTGGATCTCACTGCCCAGTCCCACAAATACCCGAGCCAGATCTCTGGCGGCCAGCAGCAACGCGTAGCGCTGGCCCGGGCGCTCGCCCTCTCCCCCGGTCTGTTGCTGCTGGACGAACCGCTCAGCGCGCTGGATGCGCTGGTGCGCACTCATCTTCGCAGCGAGATCCGCGCCCTGCAGCAGCGCCTTGGCATCACTACCATCATGGTGACCCACGATCAGGAAGAAGCGCTGACCATGGCCGATCGCATCGTGGTGATGGAGGGCGGCCGCATCGTACAGGTGGGCACCCCGCAGGAGATCTACCACCAGCCTGCCAGCCGTTTCGTGGCAAGCTTTGTCGGCACCATGAACTTCCTCGACACTCTGGTGCTCGGCCCCAGCCAGGTGCGCCTCAACGAGCAGCCGCTGCAACTCACCAACCGGGCGGTGGCCGGCAGCAAATTGCAGGTGGCGATCCGCCCCGAGGCGATCACCCTGGGTGCGCCGAGCGAGCCCTGTCTTGGCCAACATGGCGTTGAAGCAACCATCGATCAGGTGGAGTTTCTTGGCGCCGCCCAGCGCCTTATCTGCACCGCCGACACCTATCTGGGCCCGCAGCAGATCCTGGTGGAGCGCCCGACCCACGAGCTGCCCCGCCACGAACAGGGTGGCTGGCGCAGCGGCATGCGTTGCTCGCTGCACTGGCCCGCCGAAGCGATGCAGCTGTTTGAAGGAGATCGACCATGACTGCCCCCTTCGCGACCTCCTCCCTGCTGCCGCCAGCGACAGCCCGCCAAGACTCTCGCTGGCAGCGGCTTTGTCGCGGCTGGAGCCGGGATCAACTGCTGCAGCTGATCCTGCTTTTGCTTGGCATCGCCCTGCTGGTGGGGGGCCTCTTGCTGCCCCTGCTTACCATGCTGCAAAAGAGCCTGCAGGATGAGAACGGCCTCTGGGTGGGCCTTGCCAACTTCAGCGCCTACTTCGACTCCCCTCATCTGGGGCGCACCATAGGCAACACCCTCTGGCTCGGGGTGCTGATCACCGCGCTGGTGGTGACCATCGCCTTTGGCTACGCCTATGCCCTCACCCGCACCTGCATGCCGGGCAAGGGGCTGTTTCGCCTCATCGGCCTTATCCCGCTCTTGATGCCCTCCCTGCTGCCCGCCATCAGTCTGGTCTACTGGTTTGGCAATCAGGGGATCGCCAAGGGGCTGCTCGGCGGCGAGAGCATCTACGGCCCCATCGGTATCGTCATTGGCCTTGGCTTCTGGTGCTTTCCCCACGCCCTGATGATCCTCATCACGGCGCTCGGTCAGAGCGATGCCCGCCTCTATGAAGCCTCCCGGGTGCTCGGCAGCAGCGGCTGGCGCACCTTTGTCACCGTCACCCTGCCCACCGCTCGCTACGGTCTTTTGAGCGCCGCCATCGCGGTGTTCACCCTCACCATCTGCGACTTCGGGGTGGCCAAGGTGATTGGCGGCCAATACAGCGTGCTGGCCACCGACATCTACCGACAAGTGATCGGGATGCAGAACTTCTCCCTCGGTGCGGTTGCCAGCGTCACCCTGTTGCTGCCGGCACTCTTGAGCTTTGCCCTGGAGCACAGGGTACGCAGCAAGATGCAGGAGCAGAGCAGCACCAAGGCGGTGCCCTATCAGCCCAAACCCCATCGGCTACGGGATCTGCTGGCGCTCGGCTGGTGCACCCTCTGGGCCCTGCTGTTTCTGGCGCTGGTCGGGATGGCGGTTTATGGCTCCCTGGTGCAGTTCTGGCCCTATAACCTCGGGCTGACGCTGGATCACTACGCCTTTGACAGCAACAGCGTCTACGGCTGGCAGCCCTTTACCAATACCTTGCAGTTGGGTCTTTTTACCGCCCTTGTGGGCACAGTGCTGGTGATGGTGCTGGCCTGGGCGCAGGAGAAGGGGCGCCACTTTGCATGGCTACGCCAGTTGTTGCATCTGCTTGCCATGCTGTCGCTGGCGGTGCCCGGCATGGTGCTGGGGCTGGGTTACATCTTCTTTTTCAACGGCAATCCGCTCTTTGGCGGCCTCTATGGCACTCTGCCGCTGATGGTGCTCTCCTGCGTCATCCACTACTACACCGTGGGTCATATGACTGCGCTGACCAGCCTCAAGCAACTGCCCAAAGAGCTGGAGCTGGTGGCCATCTCATTGCGCATTCCGCTCTGGAAGGCGTTCTGGCACGTCACCCTGCCCGCCTCCCTGCCAGCGCTCTTGGAAATCTTTATCTATCTGTTCGTCAACGCCATGACCACCACCTCGGCGGTGATCTTCCTCTACTCGAGCGACAGCGTGCTCGCCTCCATCGCCGTGCTGAATATGGAGGATTCCGGCGATACCGCCGCGGCCGCTGCCATGGCCACCCTGATCCTGCTGGCCGCCGCCACCGTCAAGCTGCTCCAGCTCTTTTTGAGCCGCGCCCTGCTGGATCGCACCCAGCGCTGGCGCCACCCATAACCTTGTTGAGGAGTCATGATGTCCACTCTCCCCTTCTGGCTGGCCGAAGCGCTGGCCGCCGAACAACCCGCGCCACCCACGCCCCTCATCGGCCACCACGAGGCCGATGTCTGCATCGTCGGTGGCGGCTTTACCGGGCTGTGGAGCGCCATCGCCCTTAAAACAGCCGAGCCGCACTTGCGCATCCTGGTGCTGGAGAAAGATCGCTGCGGCAGCGGCGCCTCCGGGCGCAACGGCGGCTGTTTGCTCAATTGGTCGGCGAAGTATTTGACGTTAAGGCGCCTGTTTGGCGAACAGCAGGCCGCCTGGCTGGTGCAAAAATCCGAGCAGGCGGTACACGAGATCGCCCGCTTCTGCGAAACGCACAACATAGAGGCACAGCTGAGGGTCGAGGGCACTTGCTACACCGCCACCAGCGAGGCCCAGCGCGGCCTGATGGAGCCGGTATTGCAGGCGCTGAAGCAGGCCGGCCTTAACCAGTGGCAAGTGATTGAAGAGAGTGAACTGGCGAGCCAGAGCGGCTCCCACGTCCATCTGGAGGGGCTCTACAGCCCCCACGCGGGTTCGGTGCAACCGGCACTGCTGGTGCGCGGCCTGCTGCGGGTGGCGCGGGAATTGGGGATCGAGGTTTATGAGGGTTCCCCGATGCAGCGCCTCGACGCGGGCCAGCCTGTACGGGTGCAAACGCCGCAGGGCGAGGTGTGTGCCCGCAAGGTGGTGCTTGCCCTCAACAGCGCCATGGTGCAGCACTTTCGCGAGTTTCGCCGCAGCATCGTGCTGGTCTCCTCCGATATGGTGATAACCGACCCCGCGCCGGATGCCCTTGCCGCCCAGCAGCTTGAGCACGGCCGCAGCGTGGTGGATGGCCGCACCTTTGTGCATTACTACCGCTCAACTCCGCAAGGGCGGCTGATGCTCGGCAAGGGGGGCAACACCTTCGCCTTTGCCAACCGCCATTTGGCCGAGTTCGATGCCCCGAGCCGTTATCTTGCCCCCCTCACCCGCACCCTGCGCCGCTTCTTTCCGGCCCTTGCAGAGGTGCCCATCGCTGCCAGCTGGTGCGGCGCCTCCGACCGCTCGGTGGATGGCCTTCCCTTCTTTGGCCACTGGCGAGGACAGCCCAATATCGTCTATGGCCTCGGCTATTCCGGCAACGGGGTGGCCCAGAGCTGGATCGGCGGCCAGATCCTGGCGGCCCTGGTGAGAGGCGAGGTGCGTGAAACGGACAAGCCGTGGCGTGACTGCGCGCTGGTAAGCGGCCCGCGCGGCTATTTTCCGCCCGAGCCGTTTCGCTGGCTGGGCGCCATGGCGGTACGCAATGCCATCCGACGCAAAGAGCGGGCGGAAGATGAGAACCGACCGGTAGCCTGGTATGACAAACAGCTGGCCAAACTTGCCGATGCGGCGGGCAAGGCGGATAAATAATCGCGCTGACTTCGCTCTTGCACGGTTCAGCCACGTCTGGCTACAACAAGCAAAGCGCCGACCCGCACACCTTGCGGCGCCTGTTATGGCGCCGCCTTTGCCTGTACTTCCGTGCCCATAAGCAGGGCTGGCCTTGCCTGCCACACCCGTGCCGGGTCGGACTCGGCAATAGCGGCGGCGATCAGCTGCTCGCTCCAGCGACGATGCAGCAACCACATCCTCTGGCCCGCCTCCCCATCACCACGGGTGCACTGCTTGGTCACATCAGCGGTGCGATAGAAGTAGCGCACCAGACTCGTGAGCTCGGCCTCCGGCCAGCGGCAGCCAAAGTCGCGCAGCAGGGATGACCAGAAGTCAATCTGGCGCCGCTCGTGCTCCTGCTCGAACACGTGCAGTTCGGGGATAAGATCCATGGCGTGCCACAAGGCACCATAGCCGACAAAGCGGCGATCCAGCTCTTCAAGCGCCAGATCCAGCAGTGCCAACGCCTGCGGCCAACTCGTTGCCTCGATACGGAGCTGTTGTTGCGCCTCGCAAACCGCCGCCAGCCACCCCATAGCGAGACGGCAAATGATCGCCTCCTTGTTGGGATAGAGGTGGTAGAGCGATTTGATCCCGACTCCGGCCCGATCAGCAATGGCATTGGTGTTGAGAGCGGCAAAACCTCGCTCCTGCAGCAACATCAGCGTTGCCTGTTCAATACGGCTCGCCACCTCCTGACTGCGCTGCTGCCGTGGCTGACGCCGCATATGCAGGGCGGCAGGCACTCGTTGTTCTGACATCTTCTCTCCTTCGAACCACTGGGGTCCCCTCTTTGCCCGGGTCACGACCGGTAGTGGCTCATTGACATCCATGAGACAAAGTAAACAAAAAGTTAAATAAATGCAGTAATTACTGGATTTTTTCAGAATAGCTGCAATAAACATATCTGCTCAGATCTGCAGTAATTACTGCATTTACCCCAAGGAGAGCAGTGCAATGGATAGCAAACAGACCTCAACCCGATTTGGCATCACCCTCCTGTTGGCCGCAGGCCTGCTCGGTGGCTGCCGAAGTGACACCAATGATACGAATGGGGCAACGACCCTCTATCTCAATGGCAAGATCCACACCCAGGATGGGCAACGTCAGGTGGCCGAGGCCATGATGATCCGCGACGGCCAGTTTATCTATGTGGGCAACCGGGAGGGGGCCGAAGCGCTCAAGCGCCCCACCACCCGAGTGGTGGACCTGCAAGGGCGTATGGTGCTGCCCGGCCTGCACGACAACCATATCCACTTGCTCGGTACGGTAGCACTGGACATGTGCGATCTAGATGGCAAACCCGTCACTCTGGATCAGCTGGCCGCCAAGATCAGCACATGCCTGCCCCGCTATGCGGCCAAGCCGGGGGAGTGGCTGGTGGTCAATCAGTGGTCCCCCTATGAGGGCAATACGGCAACCGCCAGCCATGCCACCCTGCTGGCGGCCCTCGATGCCGCCGCCCCCGACAATCCGGTGGTGCTGGCCGGGGTCGATGGCCATGCCAGTGCCTACAACTCCCGCGCCCTTGCCATGGCGCAAGATAACGATGGCAACACAATCGGCTTCAATGGAACTACGCTGGCCCCCGGCGGGGCCTTCGAGCCCTTTATCCCCTATGTCGACCTGACCAGCGGAGTGGTGCGTGACACGGCCCGCAGCGCCATTCCGGTGCCCGATAGCGGCCTGCTGAGCGCCAGCGATGAGCAGGCAGCCAGCCAATACGACCAGATCCTGCCCGCCATTGCCGAGCTGATGGCCTCTCGCGGTATCACCAGCATTCAGGATGCCTGCGCCACCGACTTTATCCGCCAGCGACTACTCACCATGCAGTCACGGGATCTGCTGCATATGCGTGTCACGGCCGCCACCTGCTTTAGCGATGATGATTATCAGGGCAAACTCGATATAGAGGGGCATCTTGCCAAGGCCAGCCAAGTGAGAGAATCCTTTGCCAACAACCCGCTGATCAAGGCCGATGCAGTCAAGATCTTCCTCGACGGTGTGCTGGAAGGGGATCCCTTCACAACCCCCCCCTTCCTGCCCAATGCCGGCATGCTGGCAAACTACCACACCCCCCATCTGGCCAGAGACCCGGCTACCGATGAAGTGACCATCACAGCCGACAGCGAGGAGTCCGGCAGCAACGGGATCGTCAACTACCGGGAGGCCGACCTCACCCGCTATATAGGGGCGCTGGACAAGGCAGGCTTCAGCATCCATATGCACAGCATCGGTGATCGCACCACCCGCACGGCGCTGGATGCCCTCACCGCCGCCCGCGCCAGCAACGGTGATAGCGGCATTCCTCACACCCTGGCCCACCTGCAGGTGGTCCATCCCGATGATCAAAAACGGCTCGGCGAGCTTGGGCTCTACCTCACCTTCACCTATGCCTGGACCTCCCCCCAACTGGCCTACGACATGCTGGTCGCCTCCTTTATTCAGCCGACCCGGGTGGGCCAATCCCTGAGCGATGCCCTCTACGATCCCCTCGGTTATCTGCACGACGCCCTCTACCCAGTCGAGAGTTCACGCAAGGCGGGCGCCATACTGGTCGCTGGCAGCGATGCCCCGGTCGACAGCCGGGATCCCCGCCCCTTCGAAAATATGGCGACCGGGATCATCAAGGCTCCCCAAAGCGGCGATGACTATCGCGCCAGCCAGCGCATTACCCTGGACGAAATGCTGGCGGCCTACACCATCAATGGCGCGCGCGCGGTGCGCCAGCAGGCCATCAGCGGCTCCATCGAAACGGGCAAATCGGCCGACTTTATCGTGCTGGATCGGGATCTCTACCAGCTGGTCGCCGCCGGCAAGCCGGAGCAGATCGCCGATACCAAAGTCACCCGCACCGTCTTTCGCGGGCAGACGGTTTTTAGCCAATAGGGTTCAGGTGATATGGCGAGCATGAGCATCTGGTCAGCGGCGATCTGAGCGAATGCCGCAAGCACAGCGCCTTTTAAAAGCAAAATGCCGACCTTTTGGTCGGCATTTTTATGATGCGGCGTGATAGCCGGAGCTGATAGCGAGCAACGCAGTGCAAGGGCCAATCAACGAGAGTTAGCCCGCGTTTGGCTTGGTACTTTGCCACAAATCGGCGGCGCATTGGCAACCAGCCCAGCCAGCTGGCTTTCCCAATCGGCGGCAGGATTGATTCACCAGCGAAACAGCATCAGCCAAGTTGGTTGCAACAGCGTAACAATCTTGGCCTGTTGGATTCTGCCTGTAGGTAAAGGCCGTGGCATACCAATCCCCCGATCGTCCGAATACGCTTCGCTATTCGAACCTACGAACTGGGTCGGCATTGATACAACGGAGTTATTCTCCAACAAGAATCGTAATCTAACGATGTTCACCAAAAAATCGTCGTAGAAAATACTTTTCCCAAAAGGTTAGAATACACATCGTTATTCTCAATTACTGACTTTCATCAAGTTTAAAACATTGATCTGTTACTATAAAATTCATGTAGGTCCTGTGGCATACTATCTTCTTTGAGTGTAACGATGAGCATCTATTTTGACACTTATCAACCGCCTGTTTAAATGATTCGTAAAACACCAACAACATATAGCAGACATCTTACTTCACTCGCTAGGAAAATAAAATGAAAGCTTTTCTAAAGAAAATAAATGAAGCAGCATTGGATAGCGCTTGGGTGTTTGACTTGGCAAGATCAGCAGAGAAAATGTTAGATCAGAATTGCTGTGGAGACGATAATTTGGCGTGGAAAGATGGGCCATATCTATCAGCCCCTGCAAATGAAAAAGAAATTATAAGAACTCACCCCTACTGTTTTAAAACAAGTAATGAAATGTCTGTTCTATCTGCCATGATTCTTGGTGACAAACCAACTAGAAATAAAAACGGTGGCATTAAAGCACCATTCAAAAGTATTCCTAACGGCGTATCTAGGGCTGAGCCTGTAATTGCAAAACTTGCTATCATTGAACTATTTGAGATATTTAAAGATTTCCTTGTATCTTTCAATGGCCCATACAATAAGAAAAAACTAACTGAATGGAACGACAAGATCGATGATGACGACATAGATAAAATAACCAAATTGGTTGATAGACGAAATGAATTAACTCATGATGATGCAGGTACTGCTCTACCAACAATGAAGGAAGCTGTCGATTACTATCGGATGATAAGAGCCTATGGTATTTATCTTTGGATGGTAGCAACTGACTGTGAAAGTGAAGAGGTAGATAGAATAATGGCCGATGTTGCTGAACAAAGATTTTAATACTCAGATGAGCTAAAATTTTTGAGACAATTAGACATGTCTAGTCCTGAAATAGGTTTACACATTTTCAACTAGCATTTCCCTACTCAGAACCCCCTATGTACCGCATCGGGGGTTCTGTATTTCAACGCATGATGCGGCCGCTCCGCGTTGTAAATATCTACTGCTTCACGCACCATCTCCCGCGCTTGCGCCAAATCCTGCGGGCTTTGCAACAATAACTCTCCTTTCAAAATCCCGTTCACCCGCTCCGCCAACGCATTCTGATAACAGTCATACCCATCCGTCATCGAGCATTTCACCCCGTACCGTTCATGTAATGACTGATACAGTCCCGAGCAATACTGCACGCCACGGTCTGAGTGATGGATTAGCTCCCCGCTGCCACACCGTTGCTTCAGCGCTTTCTTGAACGCCATCGCCACCGACTCCGCGTGCATCCCTTCGTGCACGTGATGGCCCACTATCTTGCGTGAGTAGGCATCCGTCACCAGGCTCAGGTACAGCGGCCCGCTCCTGGCTGGCAGATAGGTGATATCAGCGACCCAGACCTGCTCCGGGGCCACCGGCGTAACCTGCTCTGGTCCCGCTTTGAGCAAGTTGGGATGACGGTAGAAACGGTGAAAACTGTGGGTGGTCTTGTGATACGCCCGCTTAAGCTGCACCAGCAGGCGGTGCTCGGCCAATATCCGAAACAGCCTGTCCCGCCCGACCTTGAGCCCGCCATCATCCTGACCCTGCAGCAGATAATGCAGCTTGCGAGTGCCCACCCGAGGTTGTCGCAGTCGAACCTGACGCACGAAGCGCACCACCTGCAAGCCCTGTGCATGGCGCTCGTCGGCGACCCGATTGCGCTTGTAGTAAGCCTGCCGGCTTATCCCCAGAAACAGGCAAGCCCTGACAATGGTCAGCCTCTCGACTTGCCGCTGCGAGAGGACTTGCCGGGTCGCTTTTTTACGATGGAGACGCCGTAGTCATTCTTCAGTACATCGACGACGGCCTCAAAGAACTGGGCCTTCTGACTCATCAGCGCCAGCTGTTGCTCGAGTTCCTTGATGCGCTGCTCGGGCGTCTGGTTGTCGGGGTCTGGCATGGTGATGCTCCTGCCGGCACGAACAGAAGCCCCCTGGCTCCAATCTTGCCGACCATGTTTACGCAACCATACCAGAACGGTGGAGCGGCCCTGAATGCCATAACGCACCTGAGCCTGTTTGTAGGTGAGCTCGCCTTTTTCAATCTGCTCGACCAGCGCCAGTTTAAAAGTCAGCGAGTAATCGCGCTGTGTCCGTTTCACACCTTGTCCCATCGGGTTCTCCATTTATTGGGAGGAAAGGTGTAAACCATATTCAGGACGGGACAACATGAATAAAAAAGCCGCCCATCGGGCGGCTTTTTATTAGAGATAACGGGCGATAAGGAATTACCAGCCGGTCACTTCGCGCAGAGCCTTGCCGATATCGGCCAGGGAGCGGACGGTTTTCACGCCAGCATCTTCCAGCGCGGCAAACTTCTCGGCGGCGGTACCCTTGCCACCGGAGATGATGGCACCAGCGTGGCCCATCCGCTTGCCGGGAGGCGCGGTCACACCGGCGATATAGGAGACCACCGGCTTGGTGACGTGGGCCTTGATATAGGCGGCCGCGTCTTCTTCGGCGTTGCCGCCGATCTCGCCGATCATCACGATCGCTTCGGTCTGCGGGTCGTTCTGGAACATCTCCAGAATGTCGATAAAGTTGGAGCCCGGGATGGGGTCGCCACCAATACCGACGCAGGTGGACTGGCCAAAGCCCTCGTCAGTGGTCTGCTTGACCGCTTCGTAGGTCAGGGTGCCGGAGCGGGAGACGATGCCCACCTTGCCCGGCTTGTGAATGTGGCCCGGCATGATGCCGATCTTGCACTCACCCGGAGTGATAACGCCCGGGCAGTTGGGGCCGATCATCCGCACGCCGGTCTCTTGCAGCTTCACTTTGACGTCCAGCATATCCAGCGTCGGGATGCCTTCGGTGATGGTGACAATCAGCTTGATACCCGCGTCGATCGCTTCCAGGATCGCGTCCTTGCAGAACGGTGCCGGAACATAGATGACGGTGGCGGTGGCGCCGGTCGCTTCGACCGCGTCACGGACGGTGTTGAACACCGGCAGGCCCAGATGGGTGGTGCCGCCCTTGCCCGGGGAGACGCCGCCGACCAGCTGGGTGCCGTAGGAGAGCGCCTGCTCGGAGTGGAAAGTACCCTGACCGCCGGTAAAGCCCTGGCAGATGACTCGGGTGTCCTTGTTGATCAGTACGCTCATCAGTTGGCCTCCGCTGCTTTGACGACTTGCTGCGCGGCATCGGTCAGACTCTTGGCCGCAATGATGTTGAGGCCGCTCTCGGCCAGCTTGATACCACCCAGCTCGGCGTTGTTGCCTTCCAGACGGACCACGACGGGCACCTTGACCCCCACTTCCTTGACCGCACCGATGATGCCTTCCGCGATCATGTCGCAGCGCACGATGCCGCCGAAGATGTTGACCAGCACCGCTTTGACGTTGCTGTCGGAGAGGATGATCTTGAACGCCTCGGTTACGCGCTCCTTGGTGGCACCGCCGCCGACGTCAAGGAAGTTGGCCGGCTTGCCGCCGTGCAGGTTGACGATATCCATGGTGCCCATGGCCAGACCCGCGCCGTTGACCATGCAGCCGATGTTGCCATCGAGGGCCACATAGTTGAGCTCCCACTGGGCAGCGTGCGCTTCGCGGGGGTCATCCTGTGACGGGTCGTGCATCTCGCGCAGCTTGGGCTGGCGGTACAGCGCGTTGGCGTCGATGTTGATCTTGCCATCCAGGCAGTGCAGGTTGCCCTGCGCGGTGATCACCAGCGGGTTGATCTCCAGCAGCGCGAAGTCGCAGTCGAGGAACATCTGGCCCAGACCCATGAAGATCTTGGTGAACTGTTTGATCTGATCGCCGACCAGACCCAGTTTGAAGGCCAGCTCGCGCGCCTGATAGGGCTGCGGGCCAACCAGCGGGTCCAGGGTGGCCTTGTGGATCAGATGGGGGGTTTCGTGGGCGATCTTCTCGATGTCCACGCCACCTTCGGTCGAGGCCATGAAGACCACGCGACGGGAGCCACGGTCAACCACGGCGCCCAGGTAGAGCTCTTTGGCGATGTCGGTGCAGGATTCAACCAGGATCTTGGTGACCGGCTGGCCGTTGGCGTCAGTCTGGTAGGTCACCAGATTCTTGCCCAGCCAGTTCTGGGCAAAAGCACGGATCTCATCCTTGCTCTTGGCCACTTTCACGCCGCCCGCTTTACCGCGGCCACCGGCGTGTACCTGGCATTTGACGACCCAGGTATTGCCGCCAATCTTGTCGGCCGCTTCGGCCGCTTCCTGCGGGGTAGCACAGGCATAACCTTCGGAGACCGGCAGGCCATACTCGGCAAACAGCTGTTTTGCCTGATATTCATGCAGATTCATAGATGCTCTATCCGTGTTGTAGGTATTTCCGTCCGGGGCTCGTGTTTCTCAATCCCCTGTGAGTGGGGGCCTCGGGGGCCCCTCGTTATCTTTCAGTTGGTTGCTCAGACGTCCAGCAGCAGGCGGGTCGGATCTTCCAGCAGCTCCTTGACGGAGACCAGGAAGCCTACCGATTCGCGCCCGTCGATGAGACGGTGATCGTAGGAGAGGGCCAGGTACATCATCGGCAGGATCTCGACCTTGCCGTCAACGGCCATCGGGCGATCCTGGATCTTGTGCATGCCCAGAATGGCGCTCTGGGGCGGGTTGATGATCGGGGTGGACATCAGGGAGCCGAACACACCACCGTTGGTGATGGTGAAGTTGCCGCCAGTCAGCTCATCCACGGTCAGTTTGCCGTCGCGGCCCTTGCCGGCCAGATCCTTGATGGCCTTCTCGATGTCGGCCAGGCTCATGTTGTCGCAGTCGCGCAGTACCGGGGTCACCAGACCACGGGGGGTGGAGACGGCGATGCTGACGTCGAAGTAGTTGTGGTAGACGATGTCGTCACCATCCAGCCCAGCGTTCACTTCCGGATAGCGCTTGAGGGACTCCACTACCGCCTTCACGTAGAAGGACATGAAGCCGAGCTTGATGCCGTGCTTCTTCTCGAAGATCTCGCCGTACTGCTTGCGCAGATCCATGATGGGCTTCATGTTGACCTCGTTGAAGGTGGTCAGCATGGCGGTGGTGTTTTTCGCTTCCAGCAGACGCTCGGCGATGCGCTTGCGCAGACGGGTCATCGGCACCCGCTTCTCGCTGCGACCGGCCAGCGCGGCAACCGGTGCGACCGGCGCAGCAGCAACCGGAGCGGCTGCGGCAGGCTTGCTCAGCGCCTTGATGTAGGCTTCCACATCATCCTTGGTGATGCGACCGCCCTTGCCAGTGCCGGTCAGCTTGGCCACATCGATGTCGTGCTCGCCAATGAGACGGCGCACGGAGGGGCTCAGGCCATCGGCGCCATCATCGGCAACCGCTTCGGCCGGCTTCTCTTTGGTCTCTTCACCAGCCACGGCAGCCGCCTTGATGGTGGCGATCAGCTGGCGGGAGAGGACGGTTGCCCCCTCTGCCTGCAGAATGTCGCCCAACACGCCAGCTTGCGGTGCCGGCACTTCCAGCACCACCTTGTCGGTCTCGATGTCGACCAGCACTTCATCACGGGCAACCAGATCACCCGGCTTCTTGTGCCAGGTGGCAATGGTGGCATCCGCCACTGATTCCGGCAGGTCCGGTACCTTGATCTCGATAGTCATCTAATCAGTTCCTTGTTACTTCTTGTTCAGGGCTTAGGCCAGAGTAAGGGCATCTTCCACCAAAGCTTTCTGCTGCTTGGCGTGGACGGACATGTAACCAACCGCCGGTGAGGCGGACGCCGGACGACCGGCATAACGCAGGGTGGCTCCGGTCGGCAGCACCTCATCGTAGTTGTGACGGGTGCAGTACCAGGCGCCCTGGTTTTGCGGCTCTTCCTGACACCAGACAAAATCGGTGACGTGGCTGTAATCGGCCAGAATGGCGCGCACTTCCTCTTCCGGGAAGGGGTAGAGCTGTTCGATCCGCACGATCGCCACATCCTTCTGCTCCGCCTTGCGACGGGCTTCGAGCAGGTCGTAGTAAACCTTGCCGGAGCAGAAGACCACCCGCTTGACCGCTTTCGGATCCAGCGCGTCGATCTCGCCAATGGCGTTCTGGAAGGTGCCTTCCGCCAGATCTTCGAGCTTGCTCACCGCCAGCGGATGGCGCAGCAGGGATTTGGGCGTCATCACGATGAGCGGACGGCGCATCGGGCGCACTACCTGACGGCGCAGCATGTGGAATACCTGAGCCGGGGTTGAGGGGACGCACACCTGCATGTTGTGCTGGGCGCACATCTGCAGATAACGCTCCAGACGGGCGGAGGAGTGCTCCGGCCCCTGCCCCTCGTAACCGTGCGGTAGCAACATGGTCAGGCCGCACATCCGGCCCCACTTCTGTTCGCCGGAGGAGAGGAACTGATCCACCACCACCTGAGCACAGTTGGCGAAGTCACCGAACTGGGCTTCCCAGATGGTGAGGCCGGCCGGCTCGGCACTGGCGTAGCCATATTCAAAGGCAAGTACCGCGTTCTCGGTCAGTACCGAGTCGTAAATCTCGAACGGACCCTGCTCGTCGTGCAGGTTGCACAGCGGGGTGTAGGTGCTGGCATCGGTCTGGTTGTGCAGCACGGCGTGGCGGTGGAAGAAGGTGCCACGGCCGGAGTCTTCACCGGTAAAGCGGATGCGGGAACCCTTGTCCACCAGAGTGGCGTAGGCCAGGGTCTCGGCAAAGCCCCAATCCACCAGCTTCTCGCCGGCAGCCATCAGACGGCGGTCTTCGTAAATCTTCTCGACCTGACGCTGCAGCACATGGGTTGCCGGATACTGGCTCACCCGCTCGCCGAGGGCTTTGAGGTGATCCATCGGCACTGTGCTGTCATAGGCCATGTTCCAGTCGTGGCCAAGATAGGGGGTCCAGTCGACGGAATGCAGCTCCATCGGCCGCCACTCCTTGCTCACCCGCTCGCCGCGATCCAGCGCTTCGCGATACTCGTTGACCAGCGTCGTCGCCTGCTCCTGGGCAATGCTCCCCTCGGCCACCAGCTGATCGGCGTAGATCTTGCGCGGGGTCGGGTGCTGCTTGATCTTCTGGTACATCAAGGGCTGGGTCGCGCTCGGCTCATCCGCTTCGTTGTGACCGTGACGACGGTAGCAGACCAGCTCGATCACCACGTCGCGTTTGAAGGTGTTGCGGTAATCCAGCGCAATCTGGGTCACCAGCACCACGGCTTCCGGATCATCCCCGTTGACGTGCAGCACCGGCGCCTGCACCGCCTTGGCGATGTCGGTGCAATATTCGGTGGAGCGCAGGTCACGGATATAGGAGGTGGTGAAACCAACCTGGTTGTTGATGACGATGCGCACCGTCCCGCCGACGCCATAGGCACGGGTCTGGGACATGTTGAAGGTCTCGGCCACCACGCCCTGACCGGCCATGGCCGAGTCACCGTGAATGGTGATGGGCAGCACGCTGGAACCATCCTTGTCACCGCGACGATCCATCCGGGCACGGACCGAGCCGATGACCACAGGGTTGACGATTTCGAGGTGAGAGGGGTTGAACGCCAGCGCCAGATGGACGTTGCCACCCGGGGTCGCGAAGTCGGAGGAGAAGCCCATGTGGTACTTCACATCACCGGTACCCCAGGATTCGCCATGCTTGCCGGCAAACTCGTCGAACAGATCCTGAGCGCGCTTGCCCAGCACGTTGATCAGCACGTTGAGGCGACCGCGGTGGGCCATGCCGATGACGGCCTCTTTGCAGCCCTGCTCACCGGCGCGACGGATCAATTCTTTGAGCATGGGCACCATGGCATCGCCCCCTTCCAGGGAGAAACGCTTGGCCCCCGGGAACTTGGCGCCCAGATATTTTTCCAGCCCTTCGGCAGCGGTCAGGCTCTCGAGGAAGCGGGTCTTCTCTTCGAGGGTATAGGTCCCCTTCCCTTCGATGGATTCGAGCCTGTCTTGCAGCCAGCGCTTCTCCTCGGTGGAGGTGAGGTGCATGTAGTCGGCGCCTATGCTGCCGCAGTAGGTTTTCTTCAGCGAGGCATAGAGATCGGAGAGCACCATGGTCTCGCGACCGATGGCGTAGGAGCCCACGTTGAAGGTGGCCTCCATGTCCGCGCCTTGCAGGTTGTGATACGCAGGGTCCAGTTCGGCAACGGTTTCACGCGCCCACAGGCCGAGCGGATCCAGATTGGCGTTTTGATGGCCGCGGAAACGGAAGGCGTTGATCAGCTGCAATACCCGCACCTGCTTGGCATCCACTTGCGGATCGGAGACGGGGGCACTGTAGCGAGAGGGATCCTTGGCCAGACGACGGAAATAATCGCGGACCTGGGAGTGGGGTTGTTCAACCGCATGGCCATTGACCTGGGGCAGCTCGCTAAACAGGCTGCGCCACTCGTCGGACACGGAGTCAGGATTTTCCAGGAAGGATTCATACAAATCCTCAATATAGCTTGCATTCGCACCAGCCAGGTGAGATGACTCCAACCAGGCCTTCATCACGCCGTTATGCATTTCTATCCCTTGTACTTCTTGTTACTGCTGCGCAGCTTGTAGGGGTCAAATAGCCATCCTGCCACGGGTGGGATGGCTATCCAGAGGTCGGGCCAGCACCTGGCCGGCCCTGATACTAAACAGCCCGATTGAGCAACATCGACTTGATCTGGCCAATCGCCTTGGTCGGGTTCAAGCCTTTCGGACAGACGTTCACGCAGTTCATGATGCCATGGCAGCGGAACACGCTGAAGGCGTCGTCCAGATTCCCCAGTCGTTCGGTGGTCGCGGTGTCGCGGCTGTCAGCCAGCCAGCGGTAGGCGGCGAGCAGCCCGGCCGGACCGATGAACTTGTCGGGATTCCACCAGAAGGAGGGGCACGAAGTGGAGCAGCAGGCACAGAGAATGCACTCGTACAGGCCGTCAAGCTTGGCGCGCTCTTCGGGGGATTGCAGGTGCTCACGCACCGGCGGCAACTTGTCATCATTGATGAGGAAGGGTTTGACCTTCTCCCACTGGGTGTAGAACTGGGTCATGTCGATCACCAGATCCCGGATCACCGGCAGGCCGGGCAAGGGGCGGATAACGACGTTATTGCCCTTCTTCAGCAGGTCGGAGAGCGGGGTGATACAGGCAAGACCGTTCTTGCCATTCATGTTGAGACCGTCTGATCCACAGACCCCTTCGCGGCAAGAGCGGCGGAAGGCGAGCGTGGGATCCAGCTCTTTCAACTGGATCAGTGCGTCGAGCACCATCATGTCGGAACCTTCAGGAATATCAAGACGATATTCCTTCATATGGGGGACGTAATCAACATCCGGATTGTATCTGTAGACAGAGAATGTGACGTTCATAGGGCTGGCTCCGCAATCAGTAAGTCCGGACCTTGGGCGGGAACGCCTCACGGGTCTTGGGTGACATGTTGACAGCGCGACGGGTCATGGACTCGGTGTCCGGATGATAGAGGCTGTGGCACAGCCAGTTCTCATCGTCGCGATCCGGGAAGTCGAAGCGGCAGTGAGCACCGCGACTCTCGGTACGGAAGTTGGCGGCAACCGCCGTGGCAAACGCCGTCTCCATCAGGTTGTCCAGCTCCAGGCACTCGATGCGCTGGGTGTTGAACTCTTTGGAGGTGTCATCCAGACGGGCTGACTTGAGGCGCTCGCGGATAACCTTGAGCTCGGCCAACCCTTCTGCCATCGCAGCACCTTCGCGGAACACCGAGAAGTTATTCTGCATGCAGCGCTGCAGGTCTTTGCGGATCTGCACCGGGTCTTCCCCGTCACGGCAATTTTCCCAGCGGTTGAAGCGGGCCAGTGCGGCATCCAGATCCGACTCGGAAGCATCGCGGCCGTGATCCATCTCGCCCAGGGTGTTGACCAGATGCATGCCGGCAGCGCGGCCAAACACCACCAGATCCAGCAGGGAGTTGCCACCCAGACGGTTGGCACCGTGTACGGAGACGCAGGCAATCTCGCCCACCGCAAACAGACCGACCACCGGTACATCGTTGCCATTCTTGTCCTGAGTCAGGCACTGGCCATTCACGTTGGTCGGCACGCCGCCCATCATGTAGTGGCAGGTCGGAATGATCGGGATCGGCTCTTTGACCGGATCCACGTGGGCGAAGGTGCGAGAGAGCTCGCAGATCCCCGGCAGACGGGATTCCAGCACCTCTTTGCCGAGGTGATCCAGCTTGAGCTTGATGTGTGGACCCCAGGGACCATCGCAGCCACGCCCTTCGCGGATCTCTATCATGATGGAGCGGGCCACCACGTCGCGACCGGCCAAGTCCTTGGCGTTCGGCGCATAACGCTCCATGAAGCGCTCGCCATCTTTATTGAGCAGATAGCCACCTTCACCACGGCAGCCTTCGGTTACCAGTACCCCTGCCCCGGCGATGCCGGTCGGGTGGAACTGCCACATCTCCATGTCCTGCACGCCGACCCCGGCACGCAGCGCCATGCCGACGCCGTCACCGGTGTTGATGTGGGCGTTGGTGGTGGACTGGTAGATACGACCGGCACCGCCAGTGGCCAGCACGGTGGCCTTGGCCTTGAAGTAGACCACTTCACCGCTCTCCATATCGATGGCGGTACAACCCACCACATGGCCATCCTGGTTCTTCACCAGATCCAGCGCATACCACTCGGAGAAGACAGTGGTCTTGTTCTTGACGTTCTGTTGGTAGAGGGTGTGCAGCAGGGCGTGACCGGTACGGTCGGCCGCAGCCGCAGTACGGGCAGCCTGCTCGCCACCGAAATTCTTGGACTGACCACCAAACGGACGCTGGTAGACAGATCCGTTGTCGAAACGGGAGAAGGGCAAGCCCATGTTCTCCAGCTCATAGATAGCCTCGGGACCGGTTTTGCACATGTATTCGATGGCTTCCTGATCACCGATGTAATCGGAACCTTTTACCGTGTCATACATATGCCACTGCCAGTTGTCATCGTGGGCATTGCCCAGCGCAACCGTGATGCCGCCCTGGGCGGAGACAGTGTGAGAACGGGTCGGGAAGACCTTGGACAACAGAGCGCAGCTCTTGCCGGACTGGGCAATCTGCAGCGCGGCGCGCATACCGGCACCACCGGCACCAATCACCACCGCATCAAATTCACGAGTTGGAATAGTCACCTTACACACCCCACAGCACGACGAAACCCGTCATCAGATAGACAAACAGCACCACGACCAGGGCAAATTGCAGCGCCCCGCGCAGCCCTACCGGCTTGATATAGTCAGTCAGCACCTGCCACAGACCAATCCAGGCGTGGATCAGTACGCAGAGCAGGGTCAACAGGGTGAATACTTTGGTGAATGTTTTGGCGAAGAAGCCTGCCCACACCTCGTAGGTGATGTCGTTGAACGCGACAAAGCCCACCAGATAGAGGACATAACAGGTCATGATGAGGGCGGTGGCGCGGATCAGGATGTAATCATGAACGCCGCTGCGCCCGAAGGTTGCAGAATTGGTTACCATACAAGCACTCCCGCCAATACAGCCAGGATCGCGGTGATCACGAAGGCCACGCGGGCGCTCTGATTGCCGGATTCCAGCTCTTCCCAATAGCCCATATCCATGACCAGATGACGCAAGCCACCCACAATGTGGTATGCCAGCGCAGTCAGGATCCCCCACAGCACGAGTTTGACCAGGAAGTTGTCCATGATGGCAACCACGGTTTCAAACCCTTCGGGAGAGGCGAGTGAAGTACCAAGCATCCACAGCAAGATGCCCAGTGCAACAAAGGTAATGACCCCTGAAACACGGTGCAGGATGGATGCAATGGCAGTGACAGGAAAGCTGATCGTCTGTAGGTCGAGGTTGACCGGTCTCTGTTTGTTTTTCACGCTTGCCCACTCAGCTCCATTGAGCACGTTAGTTATTGTTTTAACTCACACTTGAGGGCACGGAATGGTGATTGTTGGTTTTTTGTTACCAAAACACTCTGAAAAAGCCAAAACGCGAGTTTTCGGTTTCACATCAGGCTTTGCCAAAGCGTTTCAAACACCCGCAGCCATGACCCACGTGGCGCAGTATATCGGCGGCCTTAACCGAAGACAATCAAACAGCTACAAAGAAAACACAAAACCGCAAACTTGATCGCATATTTAATTTAACATTCCATTAATGCCTTTAATGCCGCCCCAGCAAAATTGACATTGATAGGGAACTCTGTTTCAAATAGGGCGCTCCAGCCACCTCGGTATGGGTAACAACCTTTGCCAGCGTCATAAAAGTCGTAATAGAGTAGGACTGGAACCAAATTATAAAGAGCAAAGGAGACGTGCTATGGCTGATAAGATAGCCACCCTACACCTGCCCGGGAAAGATCCGGTTGAACTGCCGATCCTCTCTGGAACCGTTGGACCGGATGTTGTCGATGTTAGAAAGCTGGGTGGGCAAGGGTATTTCACCTTTGACCCGGGCTTTATGGCGACCGGTTCTTGCAAATCTGCCATCACCTACATTGACGGGGATCAGGGTGTCTTGCTGCACCGTGGCTACCCCATCGCCCAGTTGGCCAAAGAGTCCAACTACCTCGAAGTCTGCTATATCCTGCTGTACGGCGAGGCGCCCACCAAGGCACAGTTTGCCGATTTCCAGCGTACCGTGACCCGCCATACCATGGTGCACGAGCAGATTGCCTTCTTCTTCCGCGGCTTCCGTCGTGACTCCCACCCCATGGCCATCATGTGTGGTGTGGTGGGCGCACTCTCTGCCTTCTATCACGACGCCCTGGACATCAACAACGAACAGCACCGCGAGATCTGCGCCTTCCGCCTCATCTCCAAGATGCCGACCCTGGCGGCCATGTGTTACAAGTACTCCATCGGCCAGCCGTTCATGCATCCGCGCAACGCCCTCTCCTATGCAGGCAACTTCCTGCATATGATGTTTGCGGTACCGACCGAGGAGTACAAGGTCAATCCGGTGGTCGAACGCGCCATGGACCGCATCTTCACCCTCCATGCGGATCACGAGCAGAATGCCTCTACCTCAACCGTCCGTCTGGCTGGCTCCTCCGGTGCCAACCCGTTTGCCTGTATCGCCGCAGGTATCGCCTCCCTGTGGGGTCCGGCCCATGGTGGTGCCAACGAAGCCTGCCTGCGCATGCTGGAGGAAGTAGGCTCGGTGGATCGCATCCCCGAGTACATCGCCAAGGCCAAGGACAAGAACGATCCGTTCCGTCTGATGGGCTTCGGTCACCGTGTCTACAAGAACCATGACCCTCGTGCCACCGTGATGCGCGAAACCTGCCACGAAGTACTGACCGAGCTGCAGATCAAGGATCCGCTGCTGGACGTGGCCATGGAGCTGGAGCGCATCGCGCTCTCCGACCCCTACTTCATCGAGAAGAAACTCTACCCGAACGTGGACTTCTACTCCGGTATCATCATGAAGGCGATCGGTATCCCGATGAACATGTTCACCGTGATCTTCGCCATCTCCCGTACCATCGGCTGGATTGCCCACTGGAACGAGTTCCACTCCGATCCGGATAGCAAGATCGGCCGCCCGCGCCAGCTCTACGTGGGCCACCCGCTGCGCGAGTTCACTCCACTCGAGCAGCGCTAACCACTGCGCTGATATGGTTTGTTACAAAGGCGGTCATTGACCGCCTTTTTGTTTGCCGCTCTAATGCCCCCTTTCGCGTTAAGGAGTCCATTATGAAACCACTGTTTATCAGCGCAGCCTTGCTGCTCACCGCCTGTCAGGGCACCACGGCACCACAGGGTGAGACCCTCTACATCAACAGCCAGCTGGTCGATTGTGTAGGGGTCGGGCCGATGCAGTGCATGCAGGTTCGCAGTGATGAGCAGCAGCCCTGGACGCTGTTCTACCAGAATATTGAAGGTTTCCAGTTCGAGCCTGGCTATCGCTACCAGCTCACTGTCAGCAAGGAGCAGCTCACCAACGTGCCAGCGGATGCCCCTTCCTTGCGCTACCAGCTAATCAAGGTGGTCAGCAAGGTCGCCAGCAAGTAACGGCAGGATCAAAAACGGGGGATGGCGCAGGCCATCCCCCGTTTGTTATCACACTTGAGTGACTATCGCGGCAACAACGCCATATGGAGCAAGGGATAGGGTTTACCCTGGCCATCCAGCGGCGAGCGGCCCGTCACGGCGAACCCCATCTTGTGGTAGAAGCCCACCGCCTGCTCATTCTGCTCGTTGACGTCAACCAGCGTCGCGCCGCCCTGTTCGATGGCATGCGCCACCAGCAAACGCCCCACGCCACTACCGCGCGCCTCGGGAGCCACAAACAGCATCTCCAGCTTGCCCTCGTGCACTCCGCTAAAACCCGCAACGTTCCCCTCTTCTGTACGGGCACAGTGCAGTGTCACCGCATCGAGGTAGTGCTCCAGAATAAGCGGTTTAAGCGCGAGGATCTCGGCCTCCTGCAGAAAGTGGTGGGTCGCCCGCACCGAGGCCTCCCACAGCTCGATCAGGGCCGGATAATCGGCCCGCGTTACAGTATCAATCTTCATCAATGACTCTTTGTTGCAGCCCGCAGGATGGCTGTGGCCTCCCCGCAGGCCAATCTGATTAGCGCGCCTGCACCGCTTGCAGCAGCACCGACGCATCGGCACCAAAGCTGCGGGTACGGATCGCCTCGCGGATATCCGCTTCGCTGTAGCGGCTGCCCGGATAGACCACCACACAGGAGGTGTCGCCAGGCTTGAGGAAGTGGGTCTCGCCAAACGGGGTATAACGGGTGGCGCCGATACTGATGAGCGCATGGGGAGGATGTCCCGCCTGCGCCAGCAGCCCCTGAATGTGCTCCGCCGGCCCCTCATCCTGCTGATGATTGAACTTGTCGATGGCCCAGTCGAGCAGCTTGCCGTGGAAGTAGCTGTAGTCGATGGCGGCGCTATCTACCCCGTAGGCGTACAGCTCACCGTCCCGCTCCAGATAGCAGGCGATGCGATAGTCATCGAGCTCGCAACCGGCGGTAAAACCGGAAAGCGGCAGCAGGTTGGCCGCCAACCCCTTGCTCTCTTCGCCCCAGTTCTTCTTCTCGCTGATCTTCTTGGCGTTGGGACGGCGGATGGAACAATCGTTATAGGCACCAAAGGCGCGGGGATGGATCGCCACCACCTGCTTGCCGGCATACTCCAGCTCGCACCAGAGGGCTACTTCCGGCTCGATCTGCACCTTCTCGTCACCACTGACCGCCGCTTCCGGCAGGAAGATCGCCTTGTCGCTCAACGGGAATACCCCAAGCTGACCCGGATGGCCAGGCACGAAGAAGGGGAACAGCGCCTTGGGCGCCGTGGTATCGCGCACCACGACCGCTACGAAGTCCGACGCTTCGCCCGCCTGCTCCAGATGACCGGCGAAATTGCCCGCGACCCCGAGTCCGATAAACTTGCTCTCTGCTGCTATCTGCATCTTGCTCACCTGCATCTTGCCAACGCAAGGTAGCAGGCTCGTCGCCTACTACCGCTAAAGTGGCAAGATTAAACCACAAGGACCCCGCCTTCGCCCAGTCCGGCCCTGTGGTGATGTGCGCCAGTGCGCTTTTTTAGGGACGAGAAGGCTGTGGTGAACCAGCCATTGCGCACTCATTCCGCTACGCGGTCACCGCGCTGGAAACAGTGCGTTTCCGGCATCTCCCCTCTTTCTCCTTGGGACTCAACTTCATCTTTGTTAGGCTGCCGGCATGCAAAACAACTGTGCGCTTGAATGCGCCACTGCTCATCACGGCAACCCCATTGGAGAGAAAACGGATGATCGACAAACTCGCCTGGCTCACCTTTAAAGATCAGCAACTGCTCTGCGCCCGCTCCCACGGCAAGGGCATCTATTACATCCCGGGCGGCAAGCGGGAACCGGGCGAGAGCGACGAGGCGGCGCTGATCCGCGAGATTGAGGAGGAGCTGGCTGTCACCCTGCAGCCCGATACCCTGCGCTTTGCCTGCGAGTTCAGCGCCCAGGCCGATGGCAAACCGGCGGGAGTCGAGGTGCGACTGCGCTGCTACACCGGCGAAGCGAGCGGCACCCCAATCGCCTCGGCCGAAATTGCCGAGCTGCGCTGGCTCGACAGCTCTCATCTCGATGAGCTCTCCCCCGTCTCTCGTCTGCTTTTTGCCTGGTTGGTTGAGCAAGGGTTGATCCGCTGACAAGCCGTACTCGCGGCGAGCATACGTCCCACCTCATATGAACCAACGGTGGCAATCAGCCACATAGCAACGCAACGACAAGGATGTCAGATGGACATTGTGGAAGTTAATAGCGCAGCGACCTACCAAAGTGCGCTCATCACCCTGCTGCAAGATTGTGTCGATAGCGGCGCCTCGGTCGGATTTTTACCGCCGCTGACCACGGAGGAATCTACCCGCTACTGACAAGGAGTTGAAGCGGATCTTGTGGCAGGTCACCGAAAGCTGTGGCTGGCCCTTGAGCAACAACAGCTCGTGAGAGCGGTTCAGCTCGCGCTCTGTGGCAAGGCCAACGGTCGCCACCGGGCCGAGGTGGAAAAACTGATGGTACTGCAAACGGCGAGAGGCAAAGGTGTCGGTCATGCGCTGATGCAGGCAATGGAACAAGGTGCCCATGCCGCGGGCCGTTCGCTGCTGGTGCTCGATACTCGCGCCGGTGATGTGGCCTCCCACCTCTATCGTCAACTCGGCTATCTGGAGGCGTGCCAGATCCCGATCTTTGCGCGCAACGCAGATGGCACTCTTGCTGCGACCGTCATCTTCTATAAACCGCTCTGACCATCCCCTATCTCTTATCCACATACAGCAGGGCCGCACCAAGCGACCTTGCTTGTTGCCCGCGTGACTGTTTGTTGCAGCAATATGGCTTGCGACGGATTGCCACGATACGGCCAGTGCTCCTGTATGCCTCAACACCGCCAATTGCTCGCCCCAAAATACAGCCAAACAAATAGAAAGATTAATTAATGATTAAAACGCCCCCCTTTTCTTCTTCATCTATTGCCTCATCAGGCGTATCGTAAGAGACCCATTTGATAATCAATTTTATGTTATTCACTGCCTTAAGGAATAATGGATGCCCACTTTGCCCCGTACAGTTACCTCCCCCAAAAAGTTCATCATCGGTCAACACCTTCTCCCGCAACTCCATGAGCACGTTAAAGATTTTGGTGACTATGCGTTGCTCATCAGCGATGAGTTCATTCTGGAGCGGGTACGGGAAGAAGCTTTGGCAGGGCTCTTGCAGGCAGGCCTCAGGGGAGTGGTCGACAAGTTTCGCTACGAATGCACCGAACAGGAGATCCACCGCCTGACCCACCTTGCAGAGCAATATGGTGCGAACGTGATTGTCGGGATCGGCGGCGGCAAGACGCTGGATGTCGCCAAGGCCGTGGCCTTCTATCTGCGCCGTCCGGTTGTGCTGTTCCCGACGATTGCCTCCACGGATGCCCCCTGTACGGCGCTGGCGGTGATCTACAACCAGGCGGGTGAATTTGAACGCTATCTGTTCCTGCCGCAAAATCCGGACGTGGTGCTGGCTGACACGGCCATCATTGCCGCCGCCCCTCCCCGCTTCTTTTCCGCAGGCGTTGGCGATGCCCTGGCCACCTATTTCGAGGCGCGCGCCTGCTATCGGGCGGACGGGCTCAATCTGGTCGGCAAGCGCCCTTCACGCACTGGCCTTGGTCTGGCAAAGCTCTGTTACGAGCTGCTTGGTGAGAACATCGAGCTGGCCATGGATGCGATACGCCACCATGTCTCGACCCCGGCGCTTGAGCAGGTTATCGAGGCCACCATCTACCTCAGCGGGGTAGGCGCAGAAGCCGGTGGACTGGCCGCCGCTCATGCCGTCAACAACGGCATGTCACTGATAGTGGAGCTCCATCGCGCCCAGCATGGCGAGAAGGTGGTCTTCGGCCTGCTGACCCAACTCGTGCTTGAGCGCGCCCCGCAACACGAACTTGATGAGGTGTTTCGCATCATCGACTGTGCAGGTCTGCCCATGACACTGCAAGAGCTGGGGCTCACCCACTTTGATGAAAACGAGTGGCGCAAGGTGGCACAGTTGGCTTGCGATCCTCTCGATACCATGGGCAACATGCCAATGACTGTGAGTGAACAGGATGTCTACGCCGCCATGGTGGCAGCTAATGCTATGGCTGAGCGTTATCGCCTCCGCCATCCCCGCGCCTGATTGCTTGCCGCACTAAATAGGCAAACAGTAAAAAGGCTTGCCCATTGGCAAGCCTTTTTCATCTGCATCCCACCCCCTTGTCGGGATAGACGAAAGTCCGCGTTGACTCAGGGGAGTTTCACCGCTCGCACTTCAACCTCTGGCAGGGCGAAGGCATCTTGCGCGGCGATGAGTTGCAGCTCGTAAGCCTGCTGGCGCCAGGTCTCCTGCAGCACCGCATCCACCGAGGCGTTGGTGCGCTCGAACGCGCTGACCGCATCGTGACCGGCAAGCAAATTCGCCAGCATCAGGGCGCTGATAAGATCGCCAACCCCCACCGGCTGGCGGGCAAAGTCATAAAGCGGACGGGCAATCAAGTAATCCCCTTGCGGGGTGGCCAGCAGCATCTCGAAGCGGCTGGAATCCTGCGCCGCACGACCGAGATGCTTGACCAGCACCAGCTTGACGCCGCGGGCCAGCAGCTGATGGGCAGCCGCGCGGGTCTGATCCAGATCTGCCAGATGGGTATCACAGAGGGTCTCCAGCTCCAGCAGGTTGGGGGCCATCATGTCGGCCACCGGCAACGCCTGCTCGGTCAGGAAACGGGTAACGCCGGGAGCGACGATACACCCCTTCTCCGGATGACCCATCACAGGGTCGCAGAAGTAGATGGCATCGGGGTTGGCCGCCTTGACGGCGTTGACCACAGTCAGGATCTCGTCTCCCTGTTCGGCGGAGCCAAGGTAACCGCTCAGCACGGCATCACACTGGCTCAACACCTCGATATTGCCCAATCCGTTCACCAGTGCACTGATATGGCCCGCCGGCATCGCCATTCCCTGCCACCCCTGGGCATATTGGGTGTGGTTGGAAAACTGCACCGTGTTGATGGGCCATACATCCATGCCGAGGCGACGCATGGGAAAGACGGCCGCGCTGTTGCCGGCACAACCAAAGACCACGTGGGACTGAATAGAGAGAACGGATTTCATCGGGAATACCACAGCAAAGGATCAGCAAGGTGGGCAATATATCGGATGAAGATAACGATGCGCCACCTTGGCGCGGGATGAACAGGCAATTTCCTGACTAAAGATAGGTTTTTTACGCCATTTGGCCCACGTCGACAAGGTGAGCGGAGCCATGATGCGCCGCGTCCGTCACATCCCGTTGCGTTCAACAGCATGAGGGGCAAAGTGATAGACCCATCCCTCATCACAAGGCATGTCGCTGGGGGGCTGAACCAGCTCAGGCAATACCGTCACCTTGCCACCAGCGGCATACTGCAGCGCCATCAGGGCGCAGAGCGCCGCATCGTAGCGATCGGTGCCGACCTGCACATCCGCAGGCAGCAGCGCCGCCAGCTCGGGCCGTGCCGGGGATGCCTTGCCGCCCACTTTGGCCAATGCCGGATAGACCTCCAGCACGGCGCGACTGGCCTTCGGGGCAACGGTCGGCACCAGTTGCAGATCCGAGAGTCGCGGCAGCATGGAGAGCGCCAGGGTGGCATTGTTGCCAAGCCGGTCGAAGGTGGCCGAGAGGGGCTTCTTGCCGTACTGCTGATACAGCCAGCGCTCGCAGTCGCGATAGGCGTAGGGGTTGTCTATCTCACGCTCGGGCACGGCGCAGCTGTGTGGCTGGCCGTTGAGCAGATCCCGCAAGGCGCGGGGAAAAGCGAGCGGCGCATCGATACCGAGCGCCAGTTGCGGGCAGGCTTCTACCTGCATCAGGGTCAGCTCGTTTTGCAGGGCGGGACGCAGCAGAGCGGCCAGATCCGGCGCCACCCGCGAGCTCAGACGAAACAGCGGCGACACCCCGAACCAGTGCAGGCGGTTGGAGTCGGCCTGCCAGCCCACCACGGCCACCGCCTGGGCACTGCCCTGCCAGCCACGCACATCCCAGCCGATCCCGATTGCACTCATTTGCCCTGCCGTCATCAATTACCTCTGTTCGCCTGTCACAAGTTGCAAGAGGCACAGGGTAATCAGCAGATGTCTTTAACGCAAAGCGAACTGCCTTGGTCAGAACGATTTCTGGAAGTTCACCAGCGGCAAAATGGGGAAAACGCCGTTGGCGGCATAGTTGGCCAGCCCGATCTGCAAGCCATCGAGGTGCTTGGTCGCATTGATAAAGCCAATCTGGAAGGTGGTACGCTCGGCATAGTTGACGAAGCCGACGTTGGCCAGCGCATTGCCCTTGGCGATATTGACCGCCCCCCAGTTGAGCCCCTGTACATTGTTGGTCAGGTTGACCAGCCCCAGATTGACGCCGGTATCCTGCCCTTCGTGCCAGTTGATGGCGTTGATAGCGACCCCGCCAAACTGGTGACGCACCCGACCAGCACCCAAGAATACCCCGAGCTGCAGGCCGCTGAACTGATCCACATCTGAGAGGGCGAAGATCGGCAGATCAATGCCCTTCACCTGACCGGTCCGGCCGTAGAGCAGCGAGGCGCGCGCCCCTTCCACCTGATGGGACGCGGGCAAATTGACCCCTGGCAGCGAGACCTGCACCGGAGTACTGGCCTGCGCGACACCGCACAGAGTCAGGGCGCTGCATGCCAGCAGCAGGCGGGAGAGTGTCATGGAAAGTTCCTTGGGCCATTGAGAGTGGCCCGATCCTAACAGTCAGGGGCGAGTGTGGGCACACCAGCAGGGACGAGGTGCGTCACGATACGTCACGGGTGGCCCTCTCACCTATCCTTCAGTACTTGCGAAAGCGTCACCTTAAGGACAATCGGCCACTTTTTCGCAGCGAGTGGCCCCTCTTCCTTTCTTTGCCTGAGCGAACTGCCTAAAATAGTTGCCCTGCTGTATCCGGCATTCATCCATCTAGAGGATTTCCCATGGAGACGTTTCTGCTCGAAGGTCACCCCTTCGTTGCCTTGTGTGACCTTATCAAACATCAGGGGTGGGCCGATTGTGGCGGCGCCGCCAAAGCCCTCGTTGCCGAAGGGCTGGTCGAGGTGGACGGTCAGGTGGAGACCCGCAAGCGCTGCAAGATCGTGGCCGAACAGGTGGTCAACTTCAACGGCATGAAGGTCGTGGTGAAAGAGGGCGTCAGCCCGGAGATTGGCTAAACCCGTTTCGGGGAGCCACTCTCCGGCAACCCGCTAGCTGGCCTTGATCGACAGGGTCAGCACAAAACGCGCCATCGCCTCATCCCCGTTCAATGACGGACAGGTGGCCACCACTTGGATGGGGCGATTGATGCGCTGACCGCTTGCCAGCGACTCGTCGATCATGGCGTCAATCTCCTCCCCCGCTGCGCAGTCGAACTGCACATCCCCCTCCGGTCGTTTCAAAAACTCCCCCTGCACATCCTTGAAGGCAAAGTGCACCTTCTTGCGCCGCTGCCGCCCCTTCTCCATCACCAGCAGACCACCTACCAGATCGGCGCCGGTCGCCAGCGCGCCAAAATACATGCTGCCCAGGTGGTTGCGGGTACGCCATCCAAGGGGAATGCGAATGCGCAGCGCCTTGGCGTTCATCTCTTCGATGATCGGGGCACAAAACCCGATGACGGGAATATAGCGCCAGGCAAACAGCCGGAGCGCCAGATTGGCTTTGAAGCGTTGCAAATCCATATGCGAACTGATCCGATGAGTTAATGTAAACAATATGTTGCCTGCATCTGCGCCATTCGACAAGCACAGGGATCACGGTTACGACCTTTTGCCCAACCCAAAAAAACAGAGGGAACCGCACCGGTTCCCTCTTTTCGCTCATGTCGCTGTTACAGCAAATGTGCCGATCAGGCGCGCTTCTCTTCGAGCCAGGCCCCCTGACTCTGCATCTCGAACAGCTGGGCATAGTGACCGCCGAGGGCCATCAACTCACCATGGGTACCCCGCTCGCTCACCTGACCGCGGGAGAGCAGCAGGATCTCGTCCGCATCGACGATGGTCGAGAGGCGGTGGGCGATGGCGATGGTGGTGCGGCCACGACGGGCAGCAGAGATCGCCTGCGACAGCGCCAACTCGGTCTGGGAGTCCACGCTGGCCGTCGCTTCATCCAGAATGAGGATACGCGGATCCCCCACCAGCGCGCGGGCAAAGGAGAGCAGTTGCCGCTGACCGGCGGAGAGGTTCTTGCCCCCCTCCTCCATCAGGGTGTTGATCCCCTGTGGCAGGCTGCGCACAAAGTCGGCCAGCTGCACCTCGCTCAACGCCTGCCAGAGCCGCGCTTCGTCTATTCCGGCGCGACCGAGACGCAGGTTCTCCGCCAGAGTGCCGACGAAGATAAAGGGATCTTGCTGCACCAGCCCGATGCTGCGGCGCACCGCCGCCAGCGACAGGGTATCCAGTGCGTGATCATCGAAGCAGATCTGCCCCTGATCCAGCGGATAGAAGCCCATCAGCAAGCTGATGATGGTGGACTTTCCGCTGCCGGTATGGCCCACCAGCGCCAGCATCTGGCCCGGTTTTGCGGCAAAACTGACCTCCCGCAGCACCTGCTGCTCACCATCGTAGGAGAAGCTCACCCGCTCGAAACTGACCCGCCCTTCCAGCGGGATCATCTCGCCCTCGGTGCTTTCGCGGGTTTCATCGAGCAGGGCAAAGACCCGCTCCCCCGCCACCATCGCCTGCTGCAGCTGGTTAAGCTGGTTGGTCATCTCGATGAGCGGCTCGATCATCCGCCCCAGATAGCTGATAAAGGCGTAGAGCACACCCACCTGAATGGCACCGGCGTGGCTCCCCCCCTCGTGGGCGAACAGCGCCAACAGGCCGATCAGCACCATCATGTAGAAGAGATCGATGAGCGGACGCAGCAAAATGCCGTTGATCTTGAGGCTCTTGATCCGTGCCGACCAGTGTTGCTGGTTCACCTCGGCAAAGGCGTTGGCAAAGTGGCGCTCCTGCACCATCGCCTGAATAACCGGCATCCCCTGCAGCGACTCGTTGAGGCGGCTGTTGATGTCGGAGAGCAGACTGCGGGTCGCTCGCACCACTGGCACGCTCAGTTTCTGGTAGAGCCACATCACCCCACCCACTGCGGGCAGCAACAGGGAGCAGACCAGCATCAGCCGCAGATCCAGCAGCGCCATCGAGATGAGGATGCCGCACAACAGCACCACCTTTTGCACCAGCAAGCCGATCACCTGCACATAGAGGTTCATGATCGCCTCGGTGTCGTTGGTGATGCGGGAAATCAGCGAGCCGGAGCGATGCTTGTCAAAGTAGCGGGCCGGCAAACGGATGGCGGTAGCAAATACCTGCTCGCGCAGGGTTTGCACCACCGCCTGAGCGATGCGATTGAAGCGCAAGGATTGCAAATAGAAACCCGCCGCCGACAGCACCTGCAAACCCAGATAGCCCGCTGCAATCAGGGCTATGGTGGGCAGCACGATATTGCGAGGCGCCAGATAGTCATCGATAAAGAGCTTGATCAGCAGCGGCCCGGCCACTTCGGCGCCGGTGGCAAGCAGCAAACAGATCCCCGCCTGAATAAGCCAGCGAGGATACTGGGCGCAGTAAGCGAGCAGTCGTTTAATGGTCGGATTCACAGGCTCTCCTCCACCGCTTCTTCGAGACGCTGATAACGCACCATATCTGCATACCAGCCATTGTGCGCCATCAGGGCACCGTGATGACCCCGTTCGCTAACGGCCCCCTGCTCCAGCACCAGGATCTCGTCGGCCTGCTCCACCGCTGTCATGCGATGGCTGACCAGGATCAGGGTGCGACGATGGGCTTTGAGAGCGTGCAGAATTTGCTGCTCGGTGTGGGCATCCACCGCCGAGAGCGCATCATCGAGCACCAGAATGGGCGCATCCAGCAGCAGGGCGCGGGCAATGGCCAGCCGCTGTTTCTGGCCGCCGGAGAGGGTCACCCCTTTCTCCCCCACCTCGGTCTCATAGCCCTTGGGGAAACGCACGATATCATCGTGGACACAGGCAATGCGCGCCACCCGTTCGACCTCCTCGCGGCTCGCATCGGGTTTGCCCAGGGCGATATTGGCGGCGATAGTGGTGGAAAACAGGAATGGCTCCTGCGGCACATAGGCAAACTGGCTGCGCAGTGTGGCGAGCGGCAGCTGGTCAATCGGAACGCCACCCATGACAATCGAACCGTGAGTCGGATTGGCAAGGCGCATCAACAGCTTGAGCAGGGAGCTCTTGCCTGCCCCGGTGCGCCCCACCACCCCGAGCATCCCCCCTTGCTTGAGGGTAACGTCGATATCCGCAAGCAGGGTGCGCTGCTCAACTTGATAGCTCACCCCTTTGATCTGCAAAGGAAAGGCAGAGGTAAACGCGGCCGGCTGGGCGGGCTCTTCGATATCGCTGCGCTCCCCCAGCAGGCTTTCGATACGGGAGTAGGCGGCGCTGCCCCGCTCGATGATGTTGAACAGCCAGGCGATGGCAAACATCGGCCAGATCAGCTGGCCGAGGTACATGGTGAAGCTGGTGAGCTCACCCAGAGTCAGCTCATCGCGCAGCACCAGCACACTGCCCCCCGCCACCGCGAGGAAGTAGGAGCAACCGATACAGAGATAGATGACCGGATCGAACTTGGCATCGATGCGGGCCACCGCCATATTGCGCTCCCCCGCCTGTTTGGTCAGCTCGGCAAAGCCTTCATCTTCCAGCGATTCAACCGCATAGGATTTCAACACCCGCACGCCGGAAAGGGCCTCCTGGGTCTTGTTGTTGAGCCTGGAGAAGGCCCCTTGCGCCGCCTTGAACTGGGTGTAGATCTGGGTGCCGAAGCGGTTCATGAAATAGGCCATCACCGGCAGCGGCAGCAAGGAGACCAGCGTCAACTGCCAAGAGTACTGGCTGCACATGATGGAGAGCACCAATACCCCGACCATGATGGAGTCCACCAGGGTTAGCACCCCTTCGCCAGCGGTCATCTCCACAGCCTGAATGTCATTGGTGGCATGGGCCATCAAATCGCCAGTACGGTGGCGCTGATAAAAATCGGGGCTCATCCGGGTGAAATGGCTGAAAAGGCGATTGCGCAACACATAGGCCAGACGGTAAGAGGCACCAAACAGCATCACCCGCCAGACGTAGCGCAGCAGATAAATCAGCACACCCAGACCAAACAGCCCCGCCAGATAGCGCATCAGGGTACCATTGTCGAGACCGCCCTTGGTGATGCCATCCACCACCCAGCCCACCACTTTGGGCGGAATAACGGTCAACAGGGCCACCATCAGCAGCAGGGAGATGGCAGCCAGATAACGGGGCCACTGCTCCTTGAAAAACCAGCTCAATCGTAGAAATACGCTCACACCACCAACCTTTAGCGCTCTCTGCCCGTGACAGCGCCCAAGAGCGGCCATCAGAGAAGCCACGCAGAAATAGAACAATGAAAACAATCGCCTCCGGCTGGAGGCGATTTGAACGAAAGCTCATCATATCCCGAACCGGGATGGTTGAGAATAATTACTATTTAATTCACTGTGACATGCGATCATCCCCTGATGAATAGGGATTATACGAATTTTCATGCTGCTCACCGGTCAACAGGAAGTGTGACACCTCTTCCCGGGTCTGGCTGAAGACCTGTTGCAACTGCTCCAGATCCGCCTCGCTCAGCACCTCGTTTTGCCGCAGGCGCCACTCCAGCTCGCCAGCCACCAATTGCAGACGGGCCGCCGAGATATTGGCAGACACCCCCTTGAGGGTGTGCAGCAGCTTGCTGGCCACCTCGGGCTGCTGACGGCGCAGGGCGGAGCGGATCTCCCACAGATCGTCCTTGTGCTCCGACATAAACAGCTTGAACAGGATCTGCAATGCCTCCTTGTCCTGCTCCAGCCGCTTGAGGGCATCCTGCAGATCGAGGATCCCCATCATATCCGGCGGTTTCACCTCCATGATCCCCGCCTGCTCCACCCCTTGCGGCTTCACCCACTGCAGCAGGTTGTTGTAAAGATCCAGCTTGCTCACCGGCTTGGTGACGTAACCATTCATCCCCACCCCCAGGCAGCGCTCCTTGTCTCCATGCATGGCGCTGGCAGTGAGGGCTATGATGGGCACATCGTGCTTGTCGACCATTTTGCGGATCTGGCGGGTGGCATCGAGTCCGTCCAGCACCGGCATCTGCAGGTCCATCAGGATCACGTCAAAAGGCTGCTCGGCAACCCGCTCCACCGCCTCGCGACCATTGTTAACCACGCACACTACCGCATCGACCCGACGTAGATATTCGATGATGAGCTGCTGATTGACCCGGTTGTCTTCGGCCAACAGCACTCGGGTACCCTGCAACAGGGATTTGAAGTGCTGCTGATCCCCCTGAGCCTCTGCCTTGCGCAGATTGAGTTCATAAGAGCTGCCGTTGAGCAACTCGTCCACCTTGGCCAGCAGGGCATTCTCGGTCATCGGCTTGGGCAGAAAATGGGTCAGCCCCATGCTGTCCATCCGGGCGTGCAGCCCCTCTCTGGCCCAGGCGCTAATCATCAGGATGGGTATCCGCCGCCACTGGCTGTGCTGATACATCTCCAGCGCCAGATCGAGTCCATCCTCCTGCCCCATGCGCCAGTCGAGGATTGCCAACCGCAGATTGGGCCCCTCTTCACGCAATAATTGACGGGCACGGGAAAGGGAGTTGACCGGCAGCACTCGCACACCCGCCCGAGTCAGGATGTCCCGAGCCAGATCCAGCACCAGTTCGTTGTCATCCATCACCATCACCAGCGGCTGGTTTTCGAAGAAAACTTTCCGTCCAGCCACACCGTAGACCGCCTGCGCCATCGGGATATCGAACTTGAACAGAGAGCCGACGCCAGGCTTGCTCTCTACGGTGATCCGCCCCCCCATCAGCTCCACCAGCCGCTGGGAAATATTGAGCCCAAGACCCGAGCCGCCATATTTGCGGGTATTGCCCGCCTCCAGCTGGGTAAACGCCTGAAACAGTTGGGTCTGCTTCTCTTCGGCAATGCCGATGCCGGTATCGCGCACACTGAAGCGGATCCGCATTGGATGGGAGTTGGCCAGATCGATGGAGACTTCGACCTCACCACGTTCGGTGAATTTGATGGCATTGTTCACCAGATTGACCAGAACCTGCCCCAGCCGCAGAGGATCCCCACGCAAGAAGACAGGCACCTCCGGCGATTTGCGAATGATCACCTCCACATGTTTGCGCTCCGCCAGATCGGCAAACATGCCCGCCAGCGAGTCGAGCTGCTCGCTGAGATCGAAGTCGATCTCCTCCAACGTCAGCTTGCCGGACTCCACCTTGGTCAGATCGAGAATGTCGTTGATAAGCAGCAGCAAGGTATCTGATGAAGACTTTATCTTGCCCAGATAGTCCCGTTGTTGCTGATCCAGCTCTGTCTGCAGTGCCAGTGAGCTGAAACCGATGATGGCATTCATGGGGGTGCGGATCTCGTGGCTCATATTGGCCAGAAAATCGCTTTTGGCCTGTGCCAGCAAGGCCGTCTGACGGGACAACTCGCTCAACTTCTGATTACGACGCCATAGGGTATAGGCCACCAGCACAAAACTGATCAAGGCACCGCCAAGCACCATTAAATAGAAGCGGTTAAGCAATGATGAAGCCCGCTCCAGCTTATCCATCTTCCAGCGCACCAGGTTATCGCTCACCTGCATATCGATGAGACGATGGCGCAGGGTATGATAAGCCATCACCTGACGACTCAAATCCTTGCTCAGGTTAACCAAGGTGATCACCTCGGGTTGCGAGCCGTAATGGGAAGCAAGAGCACGCTGCAACAAGCTCAGCTGTTGCTGATACTGGTTATCGGCGCTGTGTTGCAAAAAATGGCTGAGTTGGGCCAACTCATTGAGATCACGATGCAAGAGGCTCTCTGCCGGCGTGATAACGCGTACCTTCTCAAGCTGATGCTGAAAGGGTTGCACGATATATTCCACCGCCTTTTCCATGCTGTACAGTCTGGCCAGCTCCATCTGGTAGAGATCCAAATCCTGCAGCAACCTCTGTGAAAGAGGCGTTTGCTCAACCTCAGCATCACTACGAACCCTGTGAACAAAGCTATCGAGGATACCGGATAACTGGACGAGCCGTTGCTGAACATTGCTATCATTGGCACTCTCACGACCAAGCAGGTAAACACTGTCGGTGTTGATCCGGTTCAGCACTGCCTCCGCTGCCTGATTCAGGCTGTATGCACGCTGCTGTTGACTAAGCAGTTGCCAGCAAAGAACCGAGAAGCCGAGCAACAAGGCAGCAACAAGCAGCAGTACCACAGGGCTCTTCCGTGATCCTTTATTCATCCCGTTTTGACTCTCTACTTATAATGGCCGCTGAATTGTCCGGCTTGAGCAGAGCTCGGAGTGGAAGTGTCCACCCCAGCCGAGCGCTGTGTTAACGTTATTTCACTATTTTAACTCTGGCACTATTTTCATCACAGCCACCAGAACCGATCTTCAAGGAGACTATTATGTCATTTATCACTACTTATTGTAGCCACTGCTTTACAAGAAACCGCCTGCCCTCCACCCATGTAACCCACTCCGCCAAATGTGGGCACTGCAAGGCGTCCCTGTTCAGCCAAACCCCTTGCCTCGGGAAGGCGGATAACTTCGATACCCTGATCAACTCCGATATTCCGGTCGTTGTCGATTTTTGGGCCAGCTGGTGCGGCCCTTGCCAGCAGTTTGCTCCAGTATTTCATGATGTTGCCCATGAACTCGAACCACGGATGCGCTTTGTCAAAGTCGATACCGAGCAGCAGAGCACCATTGCCGCCCGTTACGCCATTCGCAGCATCCCCACCCTGATGGTCTTCAAACAGGGTAAAGTGGTGAACCAGATAAATGGATCCCTGCCCAAGAACATGTTCAAGCAGTGGCTGGAACAGTTCATGGATGTTTAACTTATGTTTCAGCAATGTTTTATTTATGTATTTATTTCCTCATTTTTATCAATGAGTGTGTGAGTAGAGACTGATTTTCAATATGTGAGCCTGTTTCAAACAAGTGAATGGATGTAATCTCGGCAACACAAAAACAACCATAAATTAACCGAGAGAACGATATGCACACATCGGCTGTACCCGCTACTCCATCTCGTTGGCTGGATATCAAGACCGGGATCGTGATCATGGATCTGCTCCTGCTATGCATCATGCTCGCTTGGCTCCCTTTTGATCCTATGGTCAACAAGGGGCTGGGCATTCTGGTCTTTATAGCTATTCTCTGGCTGACCGAAGCGGTCAACATCACTATCACCGCGATCTCCATCCCGGTACTTGCCACCCTGCTCGGGGTGTTTGATATGAGCAAGTCGTTGACCGACTTCGCAAACCCGGTGTTGTTCCTCTTCTTTGGCGGTTTTGCCCTGGCGGCAGCGCTATCCAAACAGGGGCTAGACACCCAGATTGCCGGTAAGGTGATGCAGCTCGCCAAGGGACACCTCGGCTGGGCTGCCATCGTACTCTTCAGTATTACTGCGGCACTCTCCATGTGGATCAGCAATACCGCTACCGCCGCCATGATGATGCCGCTGGCCCTTGGCATGCTCAAAGGTCTCGACATTCACAAGGAGCGCCGCACACTGGTCTTCGTATTGCTTGGTGTTGCCTACAGCGCCAGTATTGGCGGCATCGGCACCCTGGTAGGCAGCCCGCCCAATGCCATTGCGGCCGCCCAGATGGGGCTGGGCTTCACTGACTGGCTGAAATTTGGCATTCCTGTTGTCCTCATCTTCATGCCAGTAGGCATCGGGCTGCTCTATCTGGTAACCCGCCCCAACCTCTCACATCAGGTCAGCACAGAGCGAGTGACCATAGAGTGGACCGGCCAACGCAAGGTGACCATGCTGATATTTCTGACCACAGTGCTGTTGTGGATTGGCTCCCAGCCTATTGCCCAGGCGCTGGGAGGAATACCTCAATTTGATACACTGATCGCCATGGGAGCCATCATCGCCATCGCCGTCAGCCGGGTGGCCAGCTGGGATGACATCAACCAGAACACCGACTGGGGAGTACTGATGCTGTTTGGTGGCGGCTTGACCCTGAGCGCCATCCTTAAGCAGACCGGGGCCAACGCCTTCCTGGCGGAGCACCTATCCAACGGTCTGGCCACCATGCCGATCTTCGTCATCCTGCTCTGTCTTGCCACCTTCGTGGTGTTCCTGACCGAGCTGGTATCCAACACCGCTACCGCCGCTCTGCTGGTTCCACTGTTTGCCGGAGTCGCAGAGGCACTGGGAGTCTCTCCCATTGTCGTATCCGTGCTGATCGCTGTCGGTGCCTCCTGCGCTTTCATGCTGCCAGTGGCTACCCCGCCCAACGCCATTGTCTTCGCCAGCGGCCATATCCAGCAGCGTGAAATGATGCGGGCCGGCCTGGTGCTGAACCTGGTCTTCACCGTCATTTTGACCCTGCTTGCCTATTTTATGGGCGACATACTGCATTGATGGCTGGTGGCTCGCTCGCCGGGCTCCTCAATCAACACCAGGTTCCAACAAAGCCCCGTATCATCGGGGCTTTCTCTTTTCCTGCACCCCAACGGCCATCTGTCACATCCCTGACCATCGTCAGCTTGTGCCATGCGACAGCAGCGAGAGTACACATGATGATGACTTCAGACTTATGAGCGATACGGGTGCCATGAGATGAGGTGTTCCCGGGAAAGGCTGGTAATAACGACATTAAAATAATATGTGATGCCCTGTACATCTATCACAGATGATCAAGCTTTTTGCAAATGGTGTACAAATATTTACGAATCCAAGCAGCTATAAAAAAACCCCGCATAGCGGGGTTCTCATATTAAGAGGTGATCAACCGATGTTGCAGGGTTTCAGCTTCCAGATACGATCCACATAGTCCTGGATGGAACGGTCTGAGTTGAACTTACCCATGGTGGCCGAGTTGATGATAGCCTTCTTCGCCCACAGTGCCGGATCCCGATACCAGGTATCGATCAGCTTGTGTGCATCCGAGTAGGACTGGAAGTCCGCCAAGGTCAGGTAAGGGTCTCCCCCTTCCAGCAAAGAGCGCTTGATGGAGGCCAGCTCACCCGGACGACCCGGCGTGAAGTAGTCGGTATCAAACCAGTCCAGCACGGCCTTGAGCTCGGAGTTGGAATAGTAGAAGTCGTACGGATTATAACCGCGCGCCTTCAGCGACTTCACTTCGTCCACGTTCAGACCGAAGATGGCACAGTTTTCGGCCCCCGCCTCTTCGGCGATCTCGATGTTGGCTCCATCCAGCGTCCCGATGGTGATTGCACCGTTGAGTGCCATCTTCATGTTGCCGGTACCGGATGCTTCGTAACCAGCAGTAGAGATCTGCTCGGAGACATCTGCCGCCGGGATCAACTTCTCGGCCAGACTCACGCGGTAGTTCGGCATGAACACCACTTTCAGCTTGCCCTGGATACGAGCATCGTTGTTGACCCGATCCGCCAGCTTGTTGATGGCATAGATGATGTCTTTGGCCAGCTTGTAACCGGGCGCCGCTTTGGAGCCGAAGATAAACACACGCGGATGCATGTCATAGTCCGGGTTGGCCAGCAGACGACGATAGAGTGCCATGATGTGAATAAGGTTCAGTTGCTGGCGCTTGTACTCGTGCAGACGCTTGATCTGAACGTCAAAGATCGCCTCGGCACTGACATCGATACCGGTTTCGTCTTTGATGACCTTGACCAGCTTCTCTTTGTTATGACGTTTGATGGTCATGAACTGCTGCTGGAACGCCTTGTCGTCGGCAAATTTCACCACGCCACGCAGTTTGTCCAGTTGCAGCGGCCACTCCTTGCCCACCACTTCGTTGTAGAGACCCGCCAGCTCCGGGTTGCAGGCCAGCAGCCAGCGACGCGGGGTTACCCCGTTGGTCACGTTGCACATTTTTTCCGGCCACAGCTCGGCATACTCGGGGAAGAGATCTTCCTTCACCAGCTTGGAGTGGATCTCGGCCACACCGTTCACCTTGGACGAACCGATCACGCACAGGTTGCCCATGCGAACCTTGCGCACGGCCCCCTCTTCGATGATGGAGAGCTTGGCCTTGATGGCGTCGTTGCCCGGCCACTTGGGCTCCACCAACTCGTTCAGGAAGCGGGCGTTGATCTCGTAAATCACCTCCAGATGGCGAGGCAGTACTTTCTCGAACAGGCTGACCGACCACTTCTCCAGCGCTTCCGGCAGCAGAGTGTGGTTGGTATAAGAGAAGACCTGATAGCAGATGGCCCAAGCGGCATCCCAGTTCAGATCTTCCTCGTCAACCAGTACCCGCATCAGTTCCGGGATGGCGACAGTCGGGTGAGTATCGTTGAGCTGAATGGCAATTTGCGCGGCAAAGTTGCTGAAGTCGGCGCCATGCACCCGCTTGTAGCGGCGCATGATGTCCTTGATGGAGCAAGCACAGAAGAAGTACTGCTGGATCAGACGCAGCTCTTTACCGGCATCGGTCTCATCGTTCGGATAGAGTACCTTGGATATGGTCTCGGCCTGGGCTTTCTCAGCCTGGGAGTCGATGTAACCACCGGCGTTGAATACGTCCCAGTCGAAAAACTCGGAGGCGCGGGATTCCCACAAACGCAGGATGTTGACGGTGTGACCGCCAAAACCGACCACCGGAATATCCCAAGGCACCCCTTTAATCTTGCGACCGGCGTGCCACACCTTCTTCAGGCCGCCATTGTCACCAAACACGGTCTCGACGTAGCCATAGAGCGGCACTTCTTGCACCGACTCGGGACGGCAGATCTCCCAGGGGTTGCCATATTCACGCCAGGAGTCTGGGCGCTCAATCTGGCGACCATCCTGAATTTCCTGACGGAACAGACCGTGTTCGTAGTGGATACCGTAACCAACCGCCGGATAGTTCAGGGTGGCCAGCGAGTCGATAAAGCAGGCAGCCAGACGACCCAGGCCGCCGTTGCCAAGTGCCATATCCGGCTCTTGTTCGCACAGGTCGGTCAGTTCCAGGCCGAGTTCGCCCAGCGCCTCTTCGCAAGTCTTGTAGAGGGAGAGGTTGTGCAGGTTGTTGGAGGTCAATCTTCCCATCAGGAATTCAGCAGAGAGGTAGTGAATCGCACGAGTATCTTTCTTGAAATGAGTCTGCTGAGTGCGGGTCAGGCGCTCGTACACCTGTTCATTGACGGCCGCCGCAGTGGCTTTCCACCACGCTTCGGGAGAGGCTTTCTGTTCGCTTGTTCCCAAGGTAGAACGCAGGTGACGCACGATACTCGCCTTGAGCTGATCTTTATCCAGTTGGAGATCCTGGTCTGTCTTCTTCTTGGTAGCCATAAACCATATTCCTTCGTTACAAATAAAATTGTTATCCCGCTTGCGGGACCGGCGCTGTTGTTATCTCAAAATATGTACCGGCGTGAGAATACTAACTAAAGCGGCAGAATTAAAAGTTAACGCAAGTCACACTTTAACCGATAAAAACAGCCTGAAAAGCTTGAAAACCCTTTCCTTAAATTGATCGCACAAAAACAAACATTCCCTTTATTATCATAAGCTTAATGAAAAAATAAAAATATTCTGGCATGAATAGGTTTTCAGAGATTGCCAAGCCTTGAAAATCCCTGAAAATAGGCAGCAAGACGGCACATTGAAACCGGTTTCAATGTGCCTGAAAAATTACCGTATAAATATGAAGCAATCATTGCATCCTTAAAGATGTGCTTTGAACTGATTGCTCAATGGATCGTAATGGTACCCAATCTGATCCAGACGTCCTGCCAACTGCTCTTCACTCATATCGTAATAGGCCAGCAGCTCCTCCAACCCGTCACACTCAAGCCTTAGCTTCTCATTGATGATGCCCAGCAAGATGTTGGCATCAAGACGTTGCAAGGTACTGATATCCATGGCGGCACCTCCTGTAAATGACCTGTATAACCATGGGCGGTTACGCAAGGTTTGTCCATAGTACGAAAAACACCCAACCAGCTTTATATTAAATAGTGTTTAAAAACATAACCTTACTAACGACACATGCCAACACCATCACATTTTTCAGCAAAAACACCTTGTCACTGCCACAGGATAGAACTACTGTATACGCATACAGCTTGGATATTCATACAGGAACCCCATATATGAACCAGCCCCTGCACTCACTGCCCTTTGCGATGAATCGTGTCATGAGCAAGCCCTGGCCAACCAGAACCGCCTGCAAAGCGGAGTTGGCTCATTATGGTGTGACTATCCAGTCTGATGATCAGTTTCTGAGCGAGCTGACCAAGCTTGGGGAGGCTCATACCGGCTGGATCTTGTTGATCGCCCCGCCGGGACGCCCCACAGTCAGCCGTCTGGAAGAGCGAGGTATCGATCCCAAGAGAGTGCTGGTGGTACATAGCCCCAAAATCAAGAACTGGCAGCAAACCCTGGAGCGCAGTCTGGGCAATGGTCACTGCGCCGCCGTATTTACCTGGCTACCCGAGCAGATCGAGCTGGATCACGTCAAGCTGCAGCAACTGGGACAGCAATCTGGCGTACTCACCCGCTTCTTTGGCGCGAAACGGACTAACCTCGGCACACCTCTGCTGGCTTATTCAGAGCAAGATATCTATCTCAATCATTAAGACAAAAAACGAACGCCTACGCAGGCTCTCCCGCGGGTCGCTGTGACAGAAGGGCGCAAACAATATGTGACCAGCTGCTTTATTTGAAAGACAAGCTTGCAACAGCCTGACGGTAGGCATCGGAGATCATTTGACCCTGCTTGCTGCAAGCAGACAAACATCAAAAGATGTAACGGATAAAGAAGCAGAAAATAAAACCTGAACTGGACAATCATGCAGCCCAAGTATTCAAACCTGCGGGACTTCCTGCCCACCAGCGAACCCGTTTGAGCAATATGATGAGGCTGAAAGTCATTGCATTCATTTGAGCTGATCACGACAATTTGCCCACCGGAGTGACCCTCTCCTTGAAATACCGGGTAACAAGGGGTATAACCACGCGTTTTATCAGGTGTAATAAGTGAGCGGTATGATGCAAGCCCCCTTTTGGCAGACCAAGAGTCTGCAGCAGATGACTGAATCCGAATGGGAATCCCTCTGCGATGGTTGCGGAAAATGCTGCCTCAACAAGCTGATCGATGAAGATACCGACGAACTGGTTTTCACCAATGTCGCCTGCAATTTGCTTAACACCAAGACCTGTCAGTGCTCTGATTACGCCAATCGTTTCAAAAAAGAGCCTGACTGTCTGCAGATCACCCATGACAAGATCACCGAATATGACTGGCTCCCCTCAACCTGCGCATATCGCCTGCTGTCTGAAGGTGACGCTCTTCCAGAATGGCATCCTCTGCTGACCGGCAGTCGTTCCGCGATGCATCAGGCTGGTCAATCCGTCCGTGGCAAAGTCATTCACGAGGATCAGGCGGGTGAATGGATCGATCACATCATCACCTGGGCCAGCTGACACGCTCAACCCGCTATTCTCCAGAGACAAGGGCTGCACAATGTGCAGCCCTTGTTGTTTCTGCAAGCAGGGTTTGTAGCTTCACACATATCTGGCTGGCTAAACCAGACCACCTCCAAGCTGCGCATTGAGAGAGATAGAGGCAGAGGCAGAGGCAGAAGCAGAGGCAGAAGCAGAAGCAGAGGCAGAGGCAGAGGCAGAGGCAGAGGCAGAGGCAGAGGCAGAGGCAGAGGCAGAGGCAGAGGCAGAGGCAGA